>CAXQQM010000264.1:0-8070 GCA_964226055.1 Robiginitalea sp.
GGGTTTCATCCAACGGGCCCGTAATACCGACCCCCGCGTTGTTAATTAAAATGTCAATCCGTCCTTCCAGGCCCAGGAGTTCCCGGACGGCCAACTCAACGGAGGCCTCATCCCGCACATCGAGGCGAAGGAGCGGAACGGCCGCCGCACGGTCGTTTTTCGGGGCTTTTCGGGTGGTTCCATACACGCGGTACCCGCGGTCTGCAAGGTAGTGGGCCGTGGATTTTCCAAGACCCGAAGAGGCGCCGGTTATCAGTACGACAGGGCGATGTTGCATGAGTTCAAAATACAAATTATTATTTGACAACCACCGGGACAGGGCTGATCAGAACCCTGGGAACAGGGCATAAAAAAACGGCAAGCTACCTACATCGCACCGCTACGACCGCATACCCTTGCTGCGTTCCCGCCCTGGGGGATTCTGCAGGAGCTGGTCGTGTAGGACTTGCCGCGCGCAAATATACGATGTTTTGCGTTTGGGACAATGGAAATGCATCCGTAATTTAGTACCCGTTCACCGCTTGGGAAACGAGTGGTTTGACAACCTGCTGACAATGACCTAAAAATGATCATGACAAATTTGAAAATGGGCCTGACCGGCCTGCTGCTGACACTCTCCCTCGCCTGCGACGGGGAAAACCCGGCTCGGGGGTTCGCTGTCGAACTCGGTAAGGGTGGCAAGAAATTTTCCTACGGGGAAGCGGTTTCCATCGGGTTGAAAAACACCTCCGGAAAAGCGGTGGACTCCGTGGCCTATTTTCTCGACGGGGTGCGTCTCGAACCCGCAAACGGACAGGTCCGCCTCGACGATACCCGGCTCGGGGAGAAAAAAATAGAAGCCCGTGTCTACACGGCCGACGGGGATTTCACCCTGGAAAAAGAAATTACACTCCTCGCGGCGAATGCCCCGAAAATCTACACATACGAAATCGTCAATACGTACCCCCACGATAGGGAGGCTTTTACCCAGGGACTGGAATTCCGCGGGGACACCTTATATGAAAGCACCGGCCAGAAGGGGGCTTCCAGCCTGCGAAAAGTCGATTTCCGGAGCGGGAAAATCCTGGCTCGGACGGACTTGCCGGATACTTATTTCGGGGAGGGCATGACCATCCTGGGCGATACGCTCTATATGCTGACCTGGCAGGCAAAAACCGGGTTTCTCTACAACCCGGATACCCTGGAAAAGCTCGGGAATTTTGCATATGGTGAAAGCCGGGAAGGCTGGGGCCTCTGCAACGACGGGGAATCCCTGTATAAGAGTGACGGCAGCCAGCGCATCTGGAAACTGAACCCCCGTACCCTGGAAGAAACCGGGTATATCGAAACGGTTACTGACAAGTCGGTCTTCAACAAGGCGAATGAACTGGAATATGTAGACGGGAAGATATATGCCAACGTATGGCAGCGACCCAGCATGATGATCATCGACGCTACCACCGGGGCCATCGAAGGGGTGGTCAATTTTGGGGGACTGGAAAACCGGGTAACCCAGCACGACCAACTGGATGTGTTCAACGGGGTGGCCTACCACAGCGGGAGGAAGACTTTCTTTGTTACCGGAAAACGCTGGGACAAACTCTTTGAAGTACGCATTCTGAAGCGTGACCCGTGAAATACTACCGCACAAGCCGCCGGGTCACCCCGAACGACCTCGACGACCTGGACCACGTTAACAATCTACGGTATTTGGAATGGGTGCTGGAGGTTGCAGGCGCCCATTGGGCCCAACTCTCCCGGCCGGAATGGGATGCCGAATATATCTGGGTAGTTAAAAGCCACCAGATCCAATACCATCGTTCCGCCGTCCTCGGGGACGAGCTCTCCCTTGAAACCTTTGTGGAGAAAGCCCGTGGCGCCATCTCAACGCGCATCGTGAATATTTGTCTGAGAGATTCCGGGGACCCCGTCGCCACCTGTAGCACGGAGTGGTGCCTCCTCGAAAAATCCCGGATGAAGCCCGTGCGCATGCCTTCTGTAATGGAAAATGCATTATTGGGGTTATAGTCGCTCATTATCAGTTACTTATTGGTTTTATTGACGTATTTTCCTATACCACTAGTTGTATTTTCTTGATATAGATCAATAGTATTCCTTACTTTTTTGTGCAGATCATTCAATTTTACAAGGTAAACCATAGTTTTTCTATGGTTTTTACATAGGCCTAAATACCTTATAATCACTAATTTAACCGAAAATTACCAGGCCTTGGAATTCAGTTACAGTATTGTTGACCCGAACGCTGCCACTTTCCTCCAGCTTCAGCACTTCCTGGAGGAATATGAGGGGGTGCAATGCGTGGCCCACGATACGGAACCCCAAAAGGCCCTTGACAGTATTCTGAAATACAACCCGGATGTACTGTTCATCAACCTACAGGAATGTGCGTCAGAGTGTTTCTCCATGGTGCGGGACCTTTACCAGTACCTGGATACCCCACCCGTCTGTATCGGGTTGGCGCAAACCAAGGATTTCGCCTACGAAGCCCTGAAACACCAGTTTTTTGACTACTGGATGCTTCCTTTCAGCGAATTCGATATCCGCAAAACCCTGTTGAAATTGGGCAAACGGCTCCCTGCACCTGCCGAGTCACCGGTTATTTGCCTGCAATCGTATAAAGACTACCAATTCCTGGACACAGACGAAATCCTCTACCTGAAGGCCGACAACAACGCTACGGACTTTATCCTCAAGGACGGCACCAAAATCAGTGCTTTTAAAACCCTGAAGAGTTTTGAACAGCAATTGCCCGCCAACTTTGTCCGGGTGCACCAAAGTTATATCCTGAACCAGGACTATATTTCACGGATCAACTACGGAAAAAGCCGCTGCACGCTGAAATTCGGCAAGGCAGAGCTCCCATTTTCCAGGGGATACCGCCAAAATGTGGATGCGCTGAAACAGGCGCTTTCCCTGAAATCCCTCTCCGGCAATAATTAACCGGATTCTCACAGATTCCTGTCGAATACTCACAAAACCCCGCTGATTGCTAAATGCAGTCAGAATAAGTACCATGAATTTTTTGCTTCGGCTAATTTTCCCTTGAAATTGATCCATAACAACCTTCTAACACTATTGATTATGAAAAAAGCAATGAGTTTTGCCGCCATTTTGGTGCTATTCTTCGGATTAACCGCCTGCGAATCCGATTCCACCCTGGCCGATGTTAACGCGCTTTATGATGCGGAATGCACAACCTGTAATGATGTCGATTTGGATGGGGATGCCGAGTGTACAACATGCAATGACGTAGATTTAGATGGTGATGCAGAGTGCACCACTTGCAACGACGTCGATTTAGATCCGGATGCCGAGTGCACCACCTGCAACGATGTCGATCTGGACGGAGACAACTAGTCTTACTGAAACAATGAATTGGGGGCCTTGCAATATGCAGGGCTCTTTTTTTTAATTTTACTCGTACAATTGCACGTATGGAGTTTTTAAAACAGGTTGCTTGCTGGGGGCTATTGACGATCGGGGTGTTGACCGGCTGCGAACAAAAGGCCGATGGGCAGGAACTGGACGATGCCAACCGTCGGGAACTGGAAGGCCGGATCGGCCAGTTGCAGCCGGATTCCCTTTCGCCGGAAGATCTCAGGGACTATGTGTTCGATATCCTGGACGACCTGGACAACGCTGCGGACACCCTTCCCCGTTCCCTCTACCTCAGCCTGTTCAGGAAGCTGAACCAGTCTCCGGAATTGAAAAGGCAGGCGCTCAAGGAAGCTTTCTGGGATGCCGAAATCAAGTCGGACTCCCTATCATTGGGAGTATTTCATCTGGATAATAGTTCCTTTTATTATCGGCTGGGCGATCCGGACAGCATGTATCTTCGTGCAAATCAAGCTTTTAAAATTTTTGACGCGCTGGATGAATCCTATTACGCCGGTCGCGGGGCGTACAATATGGCCGTGGCCCAATACGGAGCCAGCGATTTTGCTGCGGCCGAACAATCTGCTATTCTCGCCCTGAACCTGTTGGAGGCATCCTCCCGGGAGGGGAAGGAAAGGAGGATCATTTCCACCTTTAATCTCCTGGGTTCCATCGCATCGGCCATGGGGAATTACGAAAGGGCTATCGACTATCGGGAACAGGCACTGGACTACGTGGACCGGGATGCAGATGACCAATCCTCCTACTTCAGCATCATGAACAACCTGGGGAGCACCCAGATCGATGCCGGCGCCTATCGGGAGGCCCTTCAGTATCTGAGCGAAGTGGCCGATCAAACCCAATTGAAGGAAAGCGACCCGCAATTATACGCTAAAGTATTGACCAACCGCGCCCGGGCAAATTTTGCGCTCGGAAATTTTGATTCGGTGGAATCGAACTACCTGGAGGCACTGCAAATCAATGAGGATATCGGCGAACGGATAAGCCTCCCCAGAAGCAACTATTTCCTCGCGGAGTACTACTGGGCCCGGCAGGATACCACCCGCACCCGGGAGCACCTGCAGGAAGGCAAACGGATAGCGCTGGAAACCGAAGAACTCGACGGACTTCAGGACATCCTTAAATTGCAGATGCTGGTTGACCGGGAAAACAGTGCCCAATACGGACTGGAGCTCAGCGAACTCAAGGACAGCCTCATACAGGAAGAGCGGTTGCTTCGGGATAAGTTTGCCCGGGTCCGGTATCAGACAGACCAGTACATTGCTGAAAACCAGTTCCTCAGCCGGCAGCGCATGATGTGGATCTGGGTAACGGCCGGGATGGTGCTGCTGGGCATGGCCCTTCTGGTGATCATCAACCAGCGTATCCGCAACCAGAAATTGCGTTTTCTCCAGCAACAACAGGAGGCCAACCAGGAGATCTTCAACCTGATGCTTACCCAGAATGAAAAAATCGAGGAGGGCAAACAGGAGGAACAAAAACGCATTTCCGAAGAGCTGCACGATGGGGTGTTGGGCGAAATGAACGGTATCCGCATGGTCCTTCTCGGGTTGAACGGAAAAGAAGACGAGAAGTCCGTCAGCCTGCGGGCCCAGGCAATCGAAAAGCTCAAGGGTGTACAGGAAGAAATTCGCGGGATTTCGCACGCCCTCAGCGATGCCGCCTACCAGAAATTCTCTAACTTTATTGTCTCTATCGAGGACCTTTTGGAAAGCACGGCCGGGCCGGCCGGGTTGGAACACCAGCTGGACTTCGATCGCGAGGCAGACTGGGACGGGGTATCAGGGGAAATCAAGATCAACCTGTACCGGATTGTCCAGGAGTGCCTTCAGAATACGATTAAACACGCCCGGGCCAACAAGGTCGTAGTCGAGCTGCATGCCTCGGAAGATACGATCGTGGCGCGTATTTGCGACGACGGCCAGGGCTTTCACAAACGGCGCGGCAAGCGCGGGATTGGCCAGAAGAATATCGCCTCCCGGGTCCAGCGCCTAGGAGGACAATGGGAAGTTGCCTCCTCCCCCGGGTCCGGTACGGAAATCCGGATCACCATCCCCCGGGGTAAGTCACTTCCAAGCCCTTCGAAGGAGGTCCTGGAGGGGATGCTATAAAAAAAGGTGCAGGAATTTGAAACAACAACCATGAATATCATCCGCATACTGGCTGTAGACGACCACGAAATGACCACACTGGGATACAAATTCATCCTGGAGGACAGCGAATTTGATGGTTTTAAAGTACATGTGGATACTTCCAAGACCTTTGAAGAGGCCTCGGAGAAAATCCGGCAATCAGTCAACCGGCTCCCCTATCACATCATCCTGCTGGATATCCAGCTCTCCAGCAATATCGAACACAAGGAAAAGACCGGGGAGGACCTCGGGGTCCTGGCCCGTGAGGTAAGCCCGGAGTCCAAAGTGGTATTTATGTCCTCCTTCAGCGACAACTACCGGATCAACAGCATCATGCAATCGGTAGACCCGGAAGGGTATATGGTAAAATCCGAAATAGACGAAGCCTCCCTCCAGTCCATGGTAAAGACTGTTACTTCAAACCCGCCCTACTACACCCAGAAGGCACTCGCCGCCATCCGCAAGAAAATGGCCAACCGGATCAACCTGGATGAAAACGATAAAAAAATCCTCTACCACCTCTCCATAGGGACCAAGACAAAAGATATGATCAACCATATTTCGCTCTCCCTCCCTACCATTGAAAACCGGAAACGCCATATCAAGGCACTTTTTGGTATTGAGAAGCAGAACGACCAGGCACTGATCTCCGAGGCCCGGGACCGGGGCTTTATCTAACATCCCGTTTAAACGGACGCCCAAAACTATTACCACCCAACACCCTTGCATCCCAAAACCACTGCTGCCCAACGCCTTATATAAAAACCATCGATAAATTATGGTTTTTGCATAATCCATTCTGCCGCCATCCACGTACTTTTGTCACAGGACACTGCTTGGATTTTATTGACGGCGAGATGCAGACGAATTTTCCTTACGATTTATCCCTAAAAATGGATCCCAACCCCTCACTTCCCGGGTTGGATGTATTTTTAAAATCCCTTGAGCGCATATTTTTTGCAGAGTCCGAAGTAAAACTCGTGTCTGGAAAAACCGGTGAGAACCAGCTGATCCTGAACCTTCGCTGCCACCTGGGCTTACTGGATGTCCTCTATCATTTCCGGAAAGGCCATTGGGGCCATTGCGGAAGTTCGGAATGCTGCAGTGCAGAGAACGACCACCTGAAGGTGCAATTGGAAAGCCTGCAAAAGCAGAATTCCCAACCGGTGGATATCGAAGAAGTCAATCTGGAACTGGACGATGTCCTGGTAGTGGTACGCAGTACCGGCCCCGGGAGCATCGCCGGAGAAATCATCAGGCTTTTTGAAGCGCTTGGAGCGCACTACGTTCACTACACAAAAGGGCTGCAGGCTACCCCCTATGAAATTTACATCCCCGTAAAGGAATCGGTTTCGCATGAATACCAATCCCTATCGGGCAAATCATCCGATTCGTTTTACAACTATTGGGCGGTATATTACGAAGATTCGGTTGATGCAAGGATCTACAGCCTGGAACAGCGTCAAATCTTGTCGGAAGACCTGTATTACAGCGATTCAGAATAACTTGCCCGGGGCGCTGCCTCGAGGCTTCCCCCCTGGATTACCCGGCATAAAGCGGTCGGCTGCCCATCATCTCATTCACCTCCTTTTTGACGGTTTCAGCCGTTTCTGTTGATTCCGGATCAGACAATACCCGGTCGATAAACGAGACAACAGCTTCCATGTCCGACTCCACCAGGCCGCGGGTGGTGATGGCTGCAGTACCAAAACGGATTCCCGAGGTGACAAAAGGTGACTGGTCGTCAAAAGGCACCATGTTTTTGTTCGCGGTGATATCTGCAGTCACCAGTAGTTTTTCCGCATCCTTCCCGGTAATCCCCTTATTCCGAAGGTCGATGAGCATCATGTGGTTGTCCGTACCCCCGGAGATCAGGTGGTAATCCCGGGCTACGAAGGCTTTGGCCATGGCATCCGCGTTTTTCTGGACCTGGATGGCATAGTGGAGGAAACCGTCCGAAAGGGCCTCCCCGTAGGCAACCGCTTTGGCAGCGATCACGTGCTCCAGCGGCCCGCCCTGGTTCCCCGGGAATACGGCCAGGTCGATCAATGAGGACATGGACCGCAGTTTCCCGCTTTTAAAACGGATGTCAAACGGGTTATCGAAATCTTCACCCATCAGGATCATCCCGCCCCGCGGGCCCCTGAGGGTTTTGTGGGTAGTAGTGGTCACAAAGTGGCAATGCGGGATGGGGTCGTTCAGGAGGCCCTTTGCAATCAGGCCAGCGGGATGTGCAATATCCGCCAGCAGTAATGCCCCCACCTGGTCTGCAATCTCGCGGAATTTCGCGAAGTCCATATCCCGGGAGTAGGCCGAGGCGCCGGCAATGATCATCCGCGGCTTTTCCTTCTCCGCTGCCTCGAGGATCTTGTCGTAGTCCAGGCGGCCCGTCTCCTTATCCACCCCGTAGAATACAGGGCGATAAAGCTTCCCTGAAAAATTTACAGGGGAGCCGTGGGTCAGGTGGCCCCCATGGGAGAGGTCAAAGCCCAGAATCGTGTCCCCGGGTTGCAGGCAAGCCTGGTAGACCGCCGCATTCGCC
>CAXQQM010000265.1:0-15132 GCA_964226055.1 Robiginitalea sp.
AAATCGCCAAATACAACGGCAAGGACGGGACCGTTCCGAAGATCTACAAACTCGGGTCGGCCGCCTGGAAAAAACTCAAGGCCAAAACCAAGTCGCGCGTCAAGAAAATCGCCTTTGACCTCATCCAGGTATATGCGGAGCGGCGGATGAAAAAGGGGTTCAGTTATGCCCCTGACAGCTACATGCAGCACGAACTGGAGGCCTCTTTTGTCTACGAGGACACCCCGGACCAGAGTACCGCCACCGAGGCCGTGAAGGCCGATATGGAAAGTGAGCGACCCATGGACCGGCTGATATGCGGGGATGTGGGATTTGGGAAAACGGAGGTGGCCATCCGGGCCGCCTTCAAGGCGGTGGATAACGGGAAGCAGGTAGCCATCCTGGTGCCCACGACCATCCTGGCGTTCCAGCATTTCCGAACCTTCGGGGAACGGCTTGCCGAGATGCCGGTAACGGTGGATTACCTGAACCGGTTCCGCAGTACCAAAGAGCGGCGTACACTGCTGGAAAACCTGAAATCCGGGAAACTCGATATCGTGATCGGCACGCACCAACTGGTGGGCAAACAAGTGGAATTCAAGGACCTGGGCTTATTGATTGTGGATGAGGAACAAAAATTCGGCGTTTCGGTCAAGGACAAACTCAAAAGCCTGAAGGCAAATATCGACGTGCTGACCCTTACGGCCACCCCCATCCCGCGGACGCTGCAATTCAGCCTGATGGCCGCCCGCGACCTGTCGGTTATCAACACCCCGCCACCAAACCGCTACCCGATCGAAAGCCGGGTGGTCCGTTTCGGGGAGGAAGTGATCCGCGATGCCATCCGATACGAGATCCAGCGGGGCGGGCAGGTGTTTTTTGTCCATAACCGGATCGAGAACATCGTGGAAGTAGCCGGGCTAATCCAACGGCTGGTCCCCGATGCCCGGGTCGGGATCGGCCACGGCCAGATGGAGGGGAAGAAACTGGAGAAGCTCATGCTCAATTTCATGAACGGGGAATTCGACGTACTGGTTTCCACGACGATCATAGAGAGCGGGCTGGACGTGCCCAATGCGAATACGATCCTGATCAACAACGCAAACAACTTCGGCCTGAGCGACCTGCACCAGATGCGCGGCCGGGTGGGACGAAGCAACAAAAAGGCCTTCTGCTATTTCATCACGCCGCCCTACCACGTGATGACAGCCGAGGCCCGCAAGCGGATGGAAGCCCTGGAGCAGTATACCGAACTGGGCAGTGGCTTCAACATCGCCATGAAAGACCTCGAAATCCGGGGGGCGGGAGACCTGCTGGGTGGTGAACAGAGCGGGTTTATCAATGAAATCGGCTTCGAGACGTACCAGAAAATCCTGGCCGAAGCCATTGACGAGCTCAAGGATAACGAATTCAAGGACCTCTACCGGGAAACCGAAGGGCCCCGGAAACAATTTGTCCGGGATTGCCAGATCGATACGGATTTTGAGCTCCTCTTCCCGGACGATTACATCAACAGTGTTTCGGAACGGCTCAGCCTGTACACGGAATTGAACGAGAAGGTCAACGAGGAGGATCTGGCGGCGTTCCGCAGGAAGCTGGAAGACCGTTTTGGCCCGCTCCCTGAGCCCGCAGCCGACCTGTTGGAATCCGTACGGCTCAAGTGGATGGCCACTTCCCTGGGCCTGGAAAAACTCGTGATGAAAAAGGGGAAACTGATCGGCTACTTCATTGCCGACCAGCAATCGGAATTCTACCAGAGCCCCGGTTTTAACCGAATCCTGCAATACGTGCAATCCCACCCCGGGAGCGGCCGCCTGAAGGAGAAACAGACCCGGAACGGCCTGAGGCTGCTGCTGGTTTTTGAACGGGTGACCTCCATCGGGAAAGCCCTGCAGGCCATGGAACCGATTGCCGGTTCGTTGGTGCCCCAGGCCTGATTTTCCGCCCCCTGCGAATTCCCGGGCGATTGGTTATCTTTAGAATTGAATTCCATCTAACGAAAACAGACCCGGATTACCCTATGAAACGACTCTTCCTGTTACTCGCCCTCTGCCTGCTTGCCCTTCCCGCCTGCAGCAGCGAACCCATCGACTCCGTATACCTGCGCCAGCACTACGACCTTGCCGAATACCATATCCCCATGCGGGACGGGGTGGAATTATTCACGGTGGTCTACACCCCGAAAGACAAAAGCCGTATCTATCCGATCCTGCTCAACCGGACCTGTTACAACGCCTCGAATTACTCGAACTACCAGGTGAACCGCTACCCTTCGGACTACCTGATCCGGGACGGGTATATCCTGGCCTACCAGGATGTCCGGGGCCGGTACATGAGCGACGGCACCTTTGACAACATGACCCCGAACATCCCGGGGAACGACCCGGACGACCCCACGGCCATCGACGAGAGTTCGGATACCTTCGACACCATTGAATGGCTTCTCGAAAATATCGGCAATAACAACGGCCGTGTAGGCATGTACGGGGTGTCCTACCCGGGCTTTTACACGGCCGCCGCCCTCCCGGATGCCCACCCGGCCCTGAAGGCTTCTTCCCCCCAGGCACCGATTTCGGACTTCTGGTTCGACGATTTCCACCACCAGGGGGCCTACCTCCAAAGCTATACGGCTGCCTTTGCCGTTTTCGGGTACCAGAAAGAAGGCCGGACCCGGGAACCCTGGTACCGGGATAAGATCATGCGGTTTTACGAGGACCCGGCCAGCGACGGGTACGATTTTCACCTGCGAAAAGGCCCTTTGAAGAATATCACTGAGCAATTCCACCACGATAATTTCTTCTGGGAACAAATTGTGGAACACCCGAATTACGACGACTTCTGGCAGAAACGGAATATCCTGCCCCACCTGCGCGGGATCGACCATGCGGTGATGACTGTCGGCGGGTGGTTCGACGCCGAGGACCTGTACGGGCCGCTGAATATCTACAAAACCATCGAAGCCCACAACCCGGAAGCGAAGAATACCCTGGTGATGGGGCCGTGGGACCACGGGGGCTGGACGCGGGAGCGCGGGCAGACCACCCACAACCACATCTATTTCGGCGACAGCATTTCCACGCACTACCAAAAGGAAATCGAACGGCAATTTTTCAACTACCACCTCAAGGACGAGGGCACCCTGACCCTCCCCGAGGCGTATATGTTCGATACGGGTACCAAGCAGTGGAAAAGCTTTGAACAATGGCCCCCGAAAGACGTGGAGCCCCTTTCCCTGTATTTCGGGGAAAACGGGACGCTCTCCCTGGGGAGCCCGACGGATCCCGATGCCGTGTTCTCTTATATCAGCGACCCGGACAAGCCGGTTCCCTACACCTCACAGACCGAAGGGCTCACCTTCACCCCCCGCCGGTTCATGAGCGACGACCAGCGGCTGGCCTCCCGACGCCCGGATGTTCTCACCTTTGAGACGGAGCCCCTGGAGGACCCGCGGACCATCGCCGGGGAAATCCTGGCCAAACTACAGGTATCCATGACAGGCAGTGATGCGGATTTTGTGGTGAAACTCATCGACGTGTATCCCCAGGACCACGAAAACTACGAGCACAACCCCGGCAACATCGTCATGGGCGGCTACCAGCAACTGGTGCGGTCCGAGGTGTTCCGCGGGCGGTTCCGCAACAGTTTTGAAAACCCGGAGCCTTTTGTTCCCGGGGAGGTGTCCGAGGTGAATTTCAGGTTGCAGGATGTGCTGCACACCTTTAAGGAGGGCCATCGGATCATGATACAGATCCACAGTACCTGGTTTCCCTATATCGACCGGAACCCGCAGAAATATGTGGACAACATCTACAAGGCCAATGAGGAGGATTTTATCAAGTCAACCATCAGCGTCCACGGGAACTCTGTGATCGAGGCTGGAGGCGAGGTGGGCGAAGCCGGCCCGGTGGAGGCCCGTTTTGAATCGTTTATACGGGATTAAATCGCGACCCGGGACCGACCGGGATTAGGCTACTGCCCTGAACCGATTGGGCTTCCCGGGGCCACGGCCAGGGGAAATTACCATGCCCTGTGAAAATTTAAAGGGATTTCAGGTCCTTGATGACCGTAAAGGCATTGTCCACCTGGTCCTCATCCACGAGGATGGTGAATTCATTCGTGGTGGAAATCACCTCGTACAGGACGATCCCCTCCCAGGCCAGGCGCTGGAAAATAAAGTAATAGATCCCCGGCACCGATACGTTTTCCGCAGGCAGTTTTACGGTGATGGACGAGAGGTTTTCGGCCTTTTGGGTCTGCCGTTCCCCGCTGAAAACATCTTCCACCACAGAATCCAGGCTGTTGCTGACCACGATGTTTAACTCATTGACCCCCCGGGACGACGTGTAAAAGACATCCTTGTTCCTGTTGACCACCTCCAGCAGGCGCCCCTGGTTGCGGAGGATCGTATCCGAAATCAGGAACGTAAAATCGGTCAGGGAGGACCGGACGGTTATTTCCCCGATATTTTTAAGGACTTTGACAATCCGGTGGGTGGCCCGGAATTCCAGGTCGTCAGAGAGCCGTTTGAGGGCCATGACAATGGCCCCGTTCCGCACTTCCTTGCCCAATTGTGCCTCGATCTCGGGACGGACCTGGCGGGAAAGCGATGTCAGGTTAATAATGCCCTGGGCCAGGGCAGTCTGCAGGAAGGGTTTCTTTTTGATGTAATGCTCGACGACGGAGGAAATCGTTTTCATGTCAGGCTGCTTTGTTCGTTTATTGCTCGGTAGGTTGGTTATTCGGCAAAAACAAACATAACAATTTGTTACAAAACAAACAACTATTGAAAAAAGTAAAATGCATCCTCCAGGTGGACCAGCCGATACCCCCCGGGTATTCGGATTACCTGGATAATGTCGAACCGGACTTCCGCCCGGAGGCCGTTACTGCGCACATAATGGTCGGCAGCCCGTACCAGACGGGAAATTTTCGACCTGGGGATGCTCCGGGAAAGCGCCTCGTAAAATGCCCGGGTACGGGTTTTCACTTCGATGACCACCAGGATCCCATCCCTGCTGGCCAGTACATCGATTTCAGCCCGACGGTACCGGTAATTCCGGCACAGGATCCGGTACCCGCACCCAACCAGGTAGCGGACCGCATAGTCCTCGCCTTCCCGGCCGATATCGCAGGTTGTCTCGTCAGGCATGGCCTCAGCGGGTTTCATAAGGCAGGTTTACCCTGAATTGTGAATATTTTGTGCATTTCATCGAAAAAAAATGCTGTTTACCGCAATTCTCCAGCATTCCCCTTACTTTGAGACCGCATTACAACGAAAATAATTTCTATGCAATACTAAGCAGTATGTAAGCGCGTTAAGAATTTGCCCCCTAAGCACATGAACGTTCTTAAAGCCTACAACTACTATGGAATACTTCGTGAATTGCAATACGGCCCCCCTGGCGCCGTATGCAACCCCCCTGGACAAAACCCGGGTGGAACACCTGTTTAGACGGGCCGGCTTCAGTGCCTCGGTGCAGACGGTCGACCAGTCGGTGGGCCAGACTGCGGGAACCCTGGTGGACAGCCTGGTAAACGACGCCCTGGCCCTGCCGCCCCTGCCCGCCCCGGCCTGGCAGGACTGGAACCGTGCGAATTACCCCGCAGACGACGATGCAGCCGGACCGATCATCCGCAACCAGAGGGCTTCCTGGCGCCTGGATTACACCAAGGCATTGTTGGACAACAACCTGAGGGACCGGATGAGCTTTTTCTGGAGCAACCACTTCGTCACAGAGCTCGAGATTTACGAGAGTCCTTCCTACCTGTATTATTATACGGATTGCCTGCAGCGAAATGCCCTGGGCAATTTCAAGACATTCGTCAGCGAAATAGGCTTAACCTACGCCATGCTATATTACCTGGACGGGGTCTACAACAACGGGGAAAACCCGAACGAAAACTACGCCCGGGAACTGTATGAGCTCTTTACCCTTGGGGAGGGCAACGGTTACACGGAACAGGACATTATCGAAACCGCCCGGGCCCTGAGCGGGTATACCGAACGGGGCGAGGAACGCTGGGACCCGGTGATTTTTGACATCTCCACCTTCGACCCCGGGGTGAAAACCATCCTCGGCCAGTCCGGGACCTGGGGGTACGACGACGTCATCGATATCCTCTTCGAGCAGCGGCCGAACGAAATTGCCACGTTTGTCTGCCGTAAAATCTACGAATTCCTGGTGCACCCGGATTCCAATGATGCCACCGGGAACGCCGAAGCCATTATTTCCGGATTGGCCGCCACGTTTATCTCAAACAACTTTGAACTGGCCCCTGTGGTTTCCCAGCTTTTGAAAAGCCAGCATTTCTTTGACGAAAACGCCATCGGGGTAATCATCAAGAGCCCGTTTGACTATTACCTGAACTTTATCAACGAAACGGGTTTTGCCTACGACGACACGAACCTGTCCTTTGCCATGGAGTCTTCCCGGCTCATCGGGCAGGAGCTTTTTGAACCCGTGGACGTAGCCGGTTGGCAACGCGACCGCCAGTGGATCAACACGAATTTCATTATCGGCCGCTGGCTGACCATTGAGGTGATGATCCAGGGCTTCTTCCAGGCCAACCAGGAACAATTCCGGACCCTGGCCATGGACGTTGTGGGCCCTGCAGACAGCAACACGAGCAACCCGGAAACGGTTGTGCGCGCCCTGGTGGACAAGTTCCTCCCCAAAGGACTCCTGACACCCCAGGATTTTGAAAATGCCATGGACGTATTCAAGATCGACGATGTCCCTGAAAACTACTACGGGTCCGATTACATCCCCGGCGGCCTCGGCCTCTGGATGCTCGCGGTCAGCCCCGAAGTCCCCCAGCAGGTTTTCCTGCTGCTGATGTACCTCTCGCGGCAACCCGAATTTCAACTCAAATAACCTACGACTATGTGCAATAATCATATACCACTTCCCAAAGACCCCCAGAGTGCCCACGACAAGGAGCACATTGTCTGGAGCCGCCGCTCATTTTTACAGGCATTAGGCATTGCCGGGTCAGGGTCCATGATGTTGGGCAGCAACATGCTCAGCGCATCGGCCCCATCCCCACTGACCGCGGCAATCGCCAATGCCCCGGGCGACGGGATCCTCATCCTGATCCGCCTCTCCGGCGGGAATGACGGGCTGAGCACGGTGATCCCCGTCGAACAATACGATACCTATGCAAATGCACGGCCGAATATCTATATCCCGGAAAGCAAGGTCCTGAAACTGACCGACGAATTCGGGATCCCTTCCTACATGCAGGCCCTGGAGGAAATGTGGGGCGAAGGAGCTTTTAAGGCCGTCCACGGGGTCGGTTATGAGAACCAGAGCCTCTCGCACTTCACCGGTTCGGATATCTATGCGAATACCGACCTGACTACCACCGGGTTTTCCGGGTTGGATACCGGTTGGATGGGACGCTACTTTGAAAACATCTACCCGGACTACCTGATCAACCCGCCAGCCTCCCCGGCCGCCATCCAGATCGGTCAGTACGGCAACCTGGTCTTCCAGGGGGAAGAGACGAATTACGCCTTTGTGGCTTCCAACATCAACCAATTGGAGGAAATTGCAGAGACGGGGGTACAGTACAATATGGATCCCGCCATTTTTGACAGCTGCATGTACGGGGACCAGCTCCGGTTTTTGCGCGGGGTGGCCAACACCACCTACGAATACTCCGGCCTGATCCACGAAGCGTATATGCGGGGCCAGAACCAGGTGGAATACCAGGACAACGGCTTTGCCCGCCAGCTGGCCCTTTTGGCCCGGCTGATCAAAGGGAACCTGGGTACCCGGGTCTACATGATTTCGATGGGCGGTTTTGACACCCACGGAAACCAGCCCCTGATCCACGAACGCCTGATGACCAACCTGTCGGTTGCTGTCAAGGACTTCTATGAGGACCTGACCTTTACCGAGCAGGACGACAAGGTACTCAGTATGACTTTCTCGGAGTTTGGCCGCCGGATTTACGAGAACGGTTCCAACGGGACCGACCACGGCAAGGCAGCCCCCACCCTATTCTTTGGGGCCGGCCTGAACGGCAGTGCCTTTGTGGGCGACCACCCTTCCCTGGACGACCCGAACAGCCGGGGGAACCTGGAGTACACCATGGATTTCCGCGACCTGTACGCTACGGTCCTCGCCGAATGGCTTTGCGTGGATATCCCGCTGGTGGAACAACACCTGCTGGGGCATGCTTATAACCCGGTAAACCTCGGGTTTAACTGTTCCGGGGTGGACTTCGACGATATCGCCTACAGCGACCAACCCCCGACGCCCCCGACACCAGGGGATCCCGATGGGGAAAACCCCACGGAGGAAATGATTGAGGCGATTGTCCACAAGCCCTATTACCCGACGGAATCCAACCCGCACATCCACGTGGAAATGCCCTTCAGCGCCCATATCGATATCTCGCTCTACAACATCCTGGGGCAGAAGATCGCCACCCTTTACAATGAAATGGTCTTTGAAGGCAGCCTGGAAATCAACGTCCGCGACCGGGTGCCGCGCCACCTGGCAACCGGCAAGTACATTTACCGGATCGGCGTACAGGACCGCCACCTGGCCAAATCGATCATGGTGGCCTGATCCCCGCCTCCGGCAAGATTAATGCCCCCAGACACTGGACGCCCCGGATATTCATATCTGTCCAGTGTCACGGGGGCTTTTCTTTTGATACCGGGTTTGCCGGCACCGGTTTAATTTGGTTATTTTTGTGGCCTAACCAAACGCCCATGTCCGACGCCAAAGGCTCCTTTGAGAGGACCACAATTACCGCCGCCCTCCCCTATACGAATGGCCCGATCCACATTGGCCACCTGGCCGGGGTCTACGTCCCGGCAGACATCTACAGCCGGTACCTGAGGCTCCGGGGCCAGGATGTGCTGTTTGTCTGCGGCAGCGATGAACACGGGGTGGCAATCCCGATGAAAGCCTCCCGGGAAGGTATTTCCCCCAGGGAGCTCATCGACAAATACGACGCACTGATCCGGGAGTCCTTTGAGGCCTTTGGCATCGCGTTCGACAATTATTCCCGCACCTCCGCCCCCATCCACAGCGAAACCGCCTCGGCTTTTTTTACCAAACTCCACGACCAGGGGGATTTTGAGGAACAGGTTACCGACCAGCTCTTCGACCCGGAGGCCGGGCAGTTCCTGGCCGATCGTTTTGTGGTGGGGACCTGCCCGAAATGCGGGCATACCGAGGCCTATGGCGACCAGTGCGAAAACTGCGGCTCCTCCCTGAACGCCACTGACCTGATCGACCCCAGGTCGGCCATCAGCGGGGCCGAACCCGTCCTTAAGCAGACCCGGCATTGGTTTTTACCGCTGGACCGCTATGAGGATTTCCTCAAAACCTGGATCCTGGAAGGCCATAAAAACGACTGGAAACCCAATGTCTACGGACAATGCAAATCCTGGATTGACGAAGGGCTGAAACCCCGGGCGGTAACCCGCGACCTGGAATGGGGCATCCCGGTACCCCTGGAAGGGGCTGAAGGGAAGGTCCTCTACGTATGGTTCGACGCGCCCATCGGCTATATTTCTTCCACCCGGGAATGGGCCCGGCGGGAAGGCGCGGACTGGGAAATCTGGTGGAAGGACCCCGGTACCCGGCTGCTGCATTTTATCGGGAAGGACAACATCGTCTTCCACTGCATTATCTTCCCGTCCATGCTCAAGGCGCATGGAGAATTCATCCTGCCTGAAAATGTACCGGCCAACGAATTCCTGAACCTGGAGGGGCAGAAACTCTCCACTTCCAAAAACTGGGCGGTATGGCTGCACGAGTACCTGGAGGAATTCCCGGACATGCAGGATGTACTCCGGTATGCACTCACCGCAAATGCCCCGGAAACCAAGGACAATGACTTTACATGGAAAGATTTCCAGGCCCGGAACAACAACGAGCTGGTGGCGATTTTCGGAAACTTTATCAACCGGGTGGCCGTATTGACGGACAAATACGTCGGCAGCCGGGTACCTGTACTACAGGACCTCAGCGAA
This sequence comes from Robiginitalea sp., assembly GCA_964226055.1. GTDB lineage: Bacteria > Bacteroidota > Bacteroidia > Flavobacteriales > Flavobacteriaceae > Robiginitalea. Next base: position 9,977 of record CAXQQM010000265.1, read on the forward strand.
AATGACCGCAGTACCCTGGAGGCGATGCGTACCTATCCAGCCAAAATCGCAGACTGCCTGGACCGGTTCCGGTTCCGGGAAGGTTCCCAGGAACTGATGAACCTGGCGCGCCTGGGCAATAAATACCTGGCAGACGAAGAGCCCTGGAAGGTGATCAAGGAGGACCCGGAACGCGTGGGGACCATCCTGGGGGTTGGCCTGCAGGTAGCAGCTGCCCTGGCGGTGCTCTGCGAACCCTTCCTCCCATTTACCGCCGGACGGCTGCGTGAGATCCTGGATTTGGGCGCACTGGATTCCCCCCTGGAGTGGGAAACCGTCTCCCGGGAGGAGGTACTGCTTCCCGCCGGGCACGCCATAGGGGAAACCCGCCTGCTCTTCCGCAAAATCGAAGACACAGAAATCGAAAAACAACTGCAAAAACTACACGAGACGAAAAAACAAAACGAAATGGACAACACTTCCGTTACCCCCCAAAAAGACACCATCCAGTACGATGATTTCACAAAACTCGACATGCGCGTAGGCACCATCCTGGAAGCCGAGAAGATGCCGAAGGCGGACAAGCTCATCGTGATGAAGGTGGATACGGGTATCGATACGCGGACCATCGTTTCGGGCATTGCCAAACAATTTGCGCCCGAGGACCTCGTCGGGAAACAGGTAACCGTGCTGGTGAACCTGGCCCCCCGGCCCCTGCGCGGGGTGGAGAGCCAGGGGATGATCCTGCTCGCCGAGGATGCGGAGGGCAAATTGGTGTTTGTTATCCCTGAATCGAAGGGAGTGATAAATGGCAGTATTGTAAAGTAAACAACTTGATAGTTTTCCTTATACTTCTATTCGCTTCAATTCTTCAAGCGATTGCCACCTTTATATATCAGTTTGGTGTCACCAAGGCATCCAAGGCATTAAGAATTGAATTAATGGGAAATGTTTTAATGGCTATCGTAAGCTATATTAGCTTTAATAGTGAATTTCAAAAGATTAATTCGATAATTAATAAAATTTCACCGGAATATTATTATGATATTCCAAGATTAGACTCAGTTTTAAATGCGAAGTATGGAATTACCATCAACGAGTTTAAAAACTCCTTGAAAGAAAAAGTAAAACTCTCTAATGATCATTTTGAACTTGGTGTCAGTTTTGCTCTTCTTGATAAACTAGATAAATCCCTCTATCATCTTGATAAGGCCATTATACTCAATGAGGAATTAGATTTAGCATATTTTCATAGAGCTATTGTTAAGAGAAAAAAAATTCTAGGGATATATAAAAATAATTCCATAGATCGATATCGAGAATCTTTAACTGAGAAAGAAGCTAAAATAATTAACTCATCATTATATGATATTTCAAAAGTAATACATAGAACAGGAGACCCTGGGGCATATTTATTTAGAGCTATAATATGGAGTGATCAAAATAAAATTTCCAAGGCACTAGCTGATGTTGAAATTGTCTTAAATAAACAACCATATTATTTTGAAGCCCTAGCCTTGAAGGCTGAACTTTACGGGATAATTGCTGAAGAATCACTAAACTCTAAAAACTTTGATTTAGCCAAGTCATATGCTTTTGAAGCCAAAGAAATTTTAGATTATCTGATTAATCAAAAACAAATGCCCCAATATTACTATATGCGAGGGCATTTAAGCAATACGATTAACAATTTTGAATATGCTATTCGAGACTTTACTACCTCAATAGAACTTGATGAAAAATACTATCCTTCTTACCTAGGTCGAGGATTATCCTATTACTATCTACTTGAATATGAAAAATCTCTAGAGGACTATAATCATTATTTATCATTCAATAACAATAGTCAGATTGCGCATATTAATAGGGGAACTGTTTTTCTTGAATCACATAGATATGCGAAAGCAAAGGAGGATTTCTCATTTGTTATAAACCAGGATTCATTGATTTGGGAAGCATATGAGGGACGCGGACAAGCCTTGACGGCATTGTCTAAATACGAGTTAGCTATTAAAGACTATAATGTATGTACTCAAATTATACCTGATCGATGGGAAACATATTTTCTAAAGGCAATTGTATATCAAAAATGGAATAAACCCAATCTTGCTATAGAAAATATTAAAAAAGCTAGGGCTCTATCAATCAATAATGAAAAGATTAACTTACTCTACTATGAATTGATGGATAGTAGTCATTTGACTAATTAGAGCATACTTGTTGAAGATCGCCTTCCATCCCATCTATACCCACCCGTTGCCGGAAGGCCACCGCTTCCCGATGCAGAAATACGAGCTCCTTCCCCAGCAGCTCCTGCACGAGGGAACCGCGGAACAGGAAAATTTCTTCACCCCCGGCCTGCCGGAGGATTCCGAGGTACTAAGGGCCCACGATGCCGCGTATTTTGAGGATTTACAGGCGGGCCGCATCCCGCCCCGGGAGATGCGCAAAGTGGGTTTTCCCTGGAGTGAGGCCCTGGTCCTGAGGGAGCGGACCATCGCCCAGGGGACGATCCAGTGTTGCCATTACGCCCTGGAGAACGGTATTGCCATGAACATTGCCGGCGGCACCCACCACGCCTACCGGGACCGGGGAGAGGCGTTCTGCATGCTCAACGACCAGGCTATCGGGGCCTGCCACCTGCTGGCAAACGGCCTGGCCGAACGCATCCTGATGCTCGACCTGGACGTGCATCAGGGGAATGGAACCGCTGCAATTTTCCGGGAGGAACCCCGGGTATTCACCTATTCCATGCACGGACAGTCCAACTACCCGTTCCGCAAAGAGGTGTCCGACTGGGACGTCCCCCTGGCCAAACAAACCGGTAACGCCGAGTACCTGGCCATCCTGGAGGCCCATCTGCAAACTTTATTCGAACAGGTACAACCGGATTTTGTATTTTTCCTCTGTGGGGTGGATGTACTGGCCACCGATAAACTGGGCACCCTGGCGCTGACCCCGGAAGGTTGCCGGCAGCGTGATGCCATGGTCCTCCGGTGGTGCCGCAGTCACGGCCTGCCCGTCCAATGCAGCATGGGGGGCGGATACTCCCCACAAATCCGCACCATTGTGGAAGCCCACGCCCAAACATTCCGAACCGCTCAAAGCCTGTATTTCTGATGGTTAGAAACTTTTTTATCGCATTCCTGTGTTGCCTGGCCGTTTCAGTATCCGCACAGCAACCGGGACGTAGCATCGACGCCGGTACCTGGCAACAATTCACCTACGACCTGGGGAGTATTTTCGGGGGGGTGGGGTATTCGTACTCCCGTCCGCTTTACTGGGGAGGGCAGCAGTGGGGTAATTTTGCGCTCCTGGTCGGGGCTACCGGCGGGTCCTACCTGGCGGATGTCCCGGTGTCGGATTATTTTATCGGGATCCGGGAAGATGTGCCTAAATTTATCCGGGACTACGGATGGGAAATCGGGAGCCCGGCAAACAATTATATGCTCACGGGGGGCGTTTACCTTACCGGCCTTTTCCTGAAGGATCCTAAACTGCGGCGGACCGGGGTTTTGCTGGTGGCATCGGCCACCTCTGCGGGCTTCCTGCAACAAGTGCTGAAATCTGCCATCGGAAGGGCCCGCCCTTCGAGCGGCCTCGGGAAGGCAACATTCAGCCCGCTTTGGCCGGGGAACAACGACTTCCACTCTTTTCCATCGGGCCATTCCATCCTGGCCTTTACCAATGCCTATGCAATTGCCAAACAATTCCGCAATCCCTGGCTCAAAGCAGGGATTTACACCGTCGGGCTCGTACCGGGCATTTCGCGACTCTGGGAGGGGAAACACTGGCTTTCCGACGTGGTTTTCAGCATCGGCATCAGCATTTTTACCGTAGAGGCTATCGATCGCTACCTGGACCGGCGCTACGATGAAAAATACGGACAGGACCCGGACCAGGCCCAATGGAACCTTACCTTCGGGCCGGGGACCATCGGGATGCAGTACCGGTTCTGAGGTTTCAGCCCCTTGCCATTTCCCGGAAAAGCTCCTTCCCTATTCCCCGGATCAGATGGACTCCACCCAATAGAACTATTCCCGGGAGAAAAGGCTATATTGAGTAACCGAATTCCTTTCCCATGAAAACAATACGTTTCGCCCATCTCGCAATTGCGGCAACCTTTTCAATACTTTCAGCCTGTGGTGAGAAAAAAGAAAACGCAGATATCCCTCCGGATTCTACAACAGGGTCTGAAAGGTCTGAAGCCGCCAGTCCGGACAAAATCCGGGTAATCTTTGACACGGACGCCAACAACGAACTGGATGACCAGCATGCGCTGGCCTACCTGTTGATGAACGGTGATATTTTTGACCTGCTCGGCGTTACGGTGAATGCGACATTCAATGGCGGGGACATAGAAGGCCATTACCAGGAGGCCGAACGCATCCTCCAGCTTTCCAACCGTAAAGACAGCATCCCCCTGCTTCGGGGGGCAGATAAGGGTTTTGCGGAAATCTCAGAAGGATTTGACCCGGATGCGTTTGACGGACAGCCGGCCGTGGACTTCATGCTGGAAGAAACCCAAAAGGATTCCGTGATTATCCTGGCCGTTGGGAAACTCACCAATATCGCCCTGGCGTTGAAAAAAGACCCGGCTTTTGCCGACAGGACCCGGGTGGTCTGGCTCGGCTCCAACTACCCGGAACCCGGGGAGTACAACCAGGACAACGATACCGTGGCGATGAATGCGGTACTTGAAAGCAGGATTCCTTTCGAAATGGTAACGGTACGTTACGGCGATCCCACCGGGACGGATGCGGTAAAAGTGACTCCGGAAATCATCGGGGAAAAGATGCCCGGCATGGGCCCGGAAGCGGATGAACCCATCGTGGGACGTCACGGCGGGCGATTTACAAATTTCGGGGATTACTCGGTGAGCCTTTTTGAGCATATCGACCTGCATGGCGACCCGCCTTCCCGGCCCTTGTTCGATATGGTGGCCGTGGCCCTGCTGAAAAACCCGGCCTGGGGGCAGGCGCGGATGCATCCCGCCCCGGTACTGATCGACAACCAGTGGGTGGAACGTCCGGGCAACGAGCGGCACATTCGGATCTGGGAAAATTTCGACAGAGAAGCGCTCCTTGCAGATTTCTTTGAAACCATGGAACAGCCGGTCCTGGTCCGGCCAACTGCGAACCATGAGTAAACTGGTTGTTGTCGGGAGCTCCAACACG
>CAXQQM010000266.1:0-10630 GCA_964226055.1 Robiginitalea sp.
CTCCGCCAGTTTGGGAAATAATTCCGGGGCGGGCCAGTGAACGACGGCCCATTACCTGAATTTGCCGGCAAGCGCCTCCAGGTCCAGCCCCCCGTAATTCCCGCTGCTCATCATCAGTAATACGGTATCGGAGACCTCCAGGTCGTCCAGCGCTTCCCTCAGGGCGGACGTTTCTGTATATACCTCCAGATGCTGCAGGTTAAAAGCACGTTGGATATCCTCCGGGCTGATTTCTATCAAACCCTTGATCTTTATGGCTTCGGGCGTGTAGAACACCAGGGCGCGGTCCGCGGTATCCAGGCTCCCCTTATAATCGGATAGGAAGTCTGCATTCAGGCTGCTGTATGTATGCAGCTCCAGGCAGGCGACGAGTTGCTTTCCGGGGTATTGCTCCCGGACCGCCTCCGTAGTGGCTTGTGCCTTGCTGGGCGAATGGGCAAAATCCTTGAAAAGGTACCCGGAGTCATTGTGGGCCAGTAATTCCAGTCGGCGCGCAGCCCCCCTGAAGGTAGCCATGGCTTCGTAGAACTCCGTGGCATCCACCCCCATTTGCTGGCAGATCCACTGGGCACCTGCCATATTGTTCAGGTTGTGCCGGCCAAACACCTTCAGCGGCATCATGCCTTCCGGGGTGTCCAGGTAGGTCACCCCGTCGTTGATCTCAAAATCCGGCGTGGCGTAGGGAAACTTGCGGATCGGCGCCTGGAGGCCCTCGACAAGTGCTTTGACTTCCGGGTCTTCCGTGTTATAGGTAACGCTGCCGCCGGGGACAATCCCTTCCAGGAATATCCGGAATTGCTCCAGGTAATTCTCATAAGTGGGAAACACATTGATATGGTCCCAGGCAATCCCGCTGAGCAGGGCGATGTTCGGTTGGTATAAATGGAATTTCGGCCTCCGGTCGATGGCCGACGAGAGGTACTCATCCCCTTCCAGGACCATAAACTCATTCTCCTCGGTGAGGTGGACCATCCGGTCGAAACCGTCGAGTTGTGCCCCCACCATATAATCCGCGGGTTTGTCCCAGTAACTTAGCACATGCAGGATCATGGAAGTGATGGTCGTCTTCCCATGGCTGCCACCGATGACCACGCGGGTCTTGTCTTTGGCCTGTTCGTACAGGAATTCCGGATAGGAGTAGATGGGTAAGCCGAGTTCCCGTGCCCGCAGGAGTTCCGGGTTATCGGCCCGCGCATGCATCCCGAGGATCACGGCGTCCAGGCCGCTGTGGATTTTATCCGGGAACCAGCCGAAGGATTCCGGGAGTAACCCGGCGGTTTGCAACCGGCTTTTGGATGGTTCGAAAATAACGTCATCACTCCCGGTGATGCGGTATCCCTTGTCGTGGAGCGCGAGTGCGAGGTTGTGCATGGCGCTGCCGCCAATGGCGATAAAATGGATATTCATACCTAATGGATAGCTGCCGCCAAAGATACGCAATGCACACGGGTTGGCCAGCCCGGGACCCTTCCGGCAACGACCTTGACTGTTGGGGACGAAAGGCGTAATTTACACCGCAAATACGGGATCTTTCCCCATTGAAATAATTCATCTATGGAATACTCGCTCAACACGATGGCCCCCAGGGAAATCATGCCCGGATTCAACGGGCGGATGGTACACGGAGAAAAAATGAGCCTGGCCTTCTGGGAGGTCCGGGAGGGGGCTGAAGTCCCCCCGCACCAGCACGAACACGAACAGATCATGCACGTCCTGGAGGGGCGTTTTGAATTTACCCTGGACGGGCACACGGGCACCTACGGCCCGGGGGACATTGTACTGATCCCTTCAGGGGCCATGCACAGCGGGAAGGCCCTGACCCCCTGTCGGTTGCTGGACGCGTTTGCCCCCGTTCGCGAGGAATACCGATAAACCGCAGGATATGGAAATCTCACTGAAAGGAAAACACGCCCTGGTGGGCGGCAGCAGCCGGGGTATCGGCCTGGGGATAGCCCGGGAACTCGCGGCCAGCGGTGCTCGGGTAACCCTGGCGGCCCGTAGCGGGGACAAACTCCGGCAACTCGCCCGGGAATTGTCCGATAAAACCGGGGGCGGACACGGGTTTATCCAGGTAGACTACACGGACCTCGAAGCCTATAAAACGCAGATCGCGGAGTTTCTTGAAAACGACCCGGTCGACATCCTGGTCAACAACACCCAGGGGCCGCCGGCAGGGACCAGCCTGGAGCAGACCGTGGACGACTACCAACAGGCGTTTGACCTGTTGTTTCAGTCCGTGGTGCATACGACGCACTGCGCCCTGCCCCACATGCAGCAACAGGGTTGGGGACGCATCATCAATGTGGCATCGGTTTCCGTACGCGAGCCCCTGGGATACCTGGCGCTTTCCAACAGCATCCGCGCGGCTGTGGTCAGTTGGGCCAAAACGCTCGCCTCAGATGCCGGACCCTTTGGGATTACGGTCAATTCAGTACTTACGGGCTATTTCGATACGGAACGACTCGCCTCCCTGAACAGCAAAAAAGCCGAACAAATGGGTGTTGATACGTCTGAAGTGACCGGGAAGCTATTGGAAAATGTCCCCTTGCGCCGGTTTGGGAAACCCGAGGAGTACGGGTACCTGGCCACCTTCCTGGCATCCGACAAGGCTGCGTATGTCACCGGGGCTGTGATCCCGCTGGACGGCGGGCTGCTCCGTTCCTACTGACGCATCCGGAAGGAACACAGTTCCTGCTGACCCAACCGGGCGGGACAAAACTCCGGCATCCGGCCAGAGGGCCGGTAGCGGCCTACCTGGGAGGAAAGGATGAAAATGCCTTTTGGGCCACCTTCAGGAGCTGGGCTTCGCGTTCCGCCGGATCGGCCTGCTCCCGGAAGCGGTCGGTTGTAATCGCCTGCCAGACCAGGGTTTCCCGGGTGCGGTCGATTACGTCAAAAGTAATCCGACGCTCCAGCCCGTTGCCATTGACCGGGATGCCCACGGATACCCCACCGCCTACCTGCCGGCCCGTACCCCCCATACCCAGGCCTACGCTGCTGCCCGAGGGGCGGTCGTAGGTTTCGCTGTAAATATTGACCAGGAAGTCCGGTTCCTCGGATTGCTGGAACCCACCCTGCCTCAGGACGGTTTCCACGGCGTCCAGCAAACGGCGCGCATCCAGGTCGCTCAGGCCGGTTTGCATTTCGGGGTAGAAGTTATAGGTCCCGTAGGCGGACCAGTCCTGTTCCCGTTCGTAATCGGTTTGAACCCGGACGGTTCCGCATGCTGAAACCAGCAGGACACAGGCAAATATCCGAAGGTAATTCATGGCAGGTGTACTTGGATCTTCCTCTCTAAAATACGCAAATTGGCGCGGGTGGTAAAGCGGAGTTCCCCCTATTCGTTGAACGGCTCCCTGCCTAATCGTTAAGCGGCTCCCTGCTTATTCGTTCAAAAGCTTCCAGAGCCGGTCTTTCAATTGGGTAAGCCCCTTGCCGGAAACCGAGGAGATAAACAGGTAAGGTACCCCGGGCAGGGTCTTTTGCAGTTCGGCATCGAGTTCGCGGGTGAGTTCCCCGTCGAGCAGGTCGGACTTGGAAACGGCGAGTAACCGACGCTTATCAAGCAGTTCCGGGTTGTATTTGCGAAGCTCCCCCAGCAGGATTTCGTAATCGGAAGCAATGTCCTGGCTGTCCGCAGGCACCAGGAACAGCAAAAGTGCATTTCGCTCAATATGCCTCAGGAAATAATGCCCCAGGCCCTTCCCCTCGGAAGCGCCTTCGATGATCCCCGGGATATCCGCAATCACGAAACTCTGGAAATCCCGGTATTTGACAATCCCCAGGTTGGGCTTGAGGGTGGTGAACTCGTAGTCTGCAATTTTGGGCTTGGCGGAAGTCATGGCGGCAAGGAGCGTGGATTTCCCGGCATTCGGGAACCCCACAAGCCCTACATCGGCGAGTACTTTAAGCTCCAATAGCAGGTTTTTCTCCTCTCCCGGCAACCCCGGCTGTGCGTAGCGGGGCGTTTGGTTTGTGGAGCTCTTGAAGTGCCAGTTGCCCCGGCCCCCCAGGCCGCCCTCTGCCACGATTTCCTCCTGACCGTCCTCGGTAATCTCAAAGAGTTGTTCCCCGGAATCGGTATCCTTGACCACGGTGCCCAATGGAACCTCCAGGACGACATCCTCCCCGTCCGCCCCGGTACTTCGCTGGCGCCCCCCGTGTTCCCCGTGGCCTGCCTGGAAGTGGCGTTTGAACTTGAAGCCCAGCAAGGTCCAGAGATCCTTGTTACCCCGGACGATCACATGGCCGCCCCGGCCGCCGTCCCCGCCGTCCGGGCCGCCCTTTGCGACGTATTTCTCGCGCCTGAGGTGCGCAGAGCCCTGCCCCCCCTTGCCGGACCGGAGGTGGATCTTAACATAATCGACAAAATTGCCTTCCGTCATGGGGTGCAGGTGTTTGTTGCTGGGGCCTGATGCGGCATCGGGTTGGTCCTACAGGGATTCGATGACCCCGGCCAGGCGGTCGGTAATCTCCTGGATCTCCCCGATCCCGTTCACGCTGTAAAATTTATCCTGCTCCTCGTAGTACGATTTGAGGGGCGCCGTTTTCTGGTTGTACTCCCGGAAACGGTTTTTGATTTTCTCCGGGTCCTGGTCGTCCGAACGGCCGCTCACCTTGCCGCGCTCCAACAGGCGCTCCAGCAACACGTCGTCCGGGGCCTCCAGGGCGATGGTGGCGTCGATTTGCATCTCCTTGCTCCGGAGGAAATCGTCCAGGGCTTCGGCCTGGGCCACAGTCCGGGGAAACCCGTCAAAAATGAAGCCTGCGGCCTCCGGGTTTTTCTCGACCTCTTCCTGCAGCATCCGGATGGTAACCTCATCGGGGACCAGGTCGCCTTTATCGATATACGATTTGGCCAGGTTGCCGAGTTCCGTGCCGTTTTTGATGTTGTATCGGAACACATCGCCGGTGGAAATGTGCTTCAGGTCGTATTTCTCTTTCAGGAAAGTCGCCTGGGTGCCTTTTCCGGCACCGGGTTTCCCAAATAGGACCAGATTGATCATGGGTGGTTTATTTAGTTGGTAAATATCGCGCAGGTTCCGGCCCTGTTCCTTGTAATCCAGGCCGTATCCCACTATGAAATTGTCGGGGATTTCCAGGCCGAAATAGTCGATCGGGTACTCCCCATTGTAGATTTCCGATTTGTAGAATAGCGTGGCAATCTTAAAGTCCCTGACATTCTTATTGGCGAATAAATGCACGAGTTCCTGCAGGGTGCGACCCGTGTCCACGATGTCTTCCAGGATGATCACATGCCGCCCCTCCACCTGTTCGGGAAGGTCCAGCAGGGTTTCCACAATCCCGGTGGAGGTAAGCCCGCGGTAGGAACTCAACTTGACAAAGGTGAGTTCGCAGGGGTGCGTATAGTGCTTCATAAAATCGGAGACAAACATATAGGCGCCATTGAGGACGCCCACAAAAACGGGTACCTGGTCCCTGTAATCCGCCGCGATTTCCGCAGCCACTTTCTCCACCGCTTTGAGGATCTCGGATTCCGGGATAAAATGGTTGAACCGCTTGCCGTAAATTGTTACCGATTGTTCCATGCCTTGCTAGAAACGCGAAGATAGTGTTTTGATTTTTCTTTTTTGACCGGGGGGCCCCGGCATTCTGAGATTAAGCTGTATTTTTGTGGGACCGTTCAAAAATCGAAAACACCCGACTATGCCGGGCACCAAGCCATATTTTTCTACCAACTTCACCCTGGGGATCCTGGGGGGCGGCCAACTGGGGAAAATGCTCCTCTACAAAACGCGACAATGGGACATTGCCACCAAAGTTCTGGACCCGTCTGAGGCGGCACCGGCGCGGCTGGCGTGCAACCATTTCCAGCAAGGCGACCTGATGGACTACGACACAGTGATGGACTTTGGCCGGGACGTGGATGTCCTGACCATCGAGATCGAAAACGTCAATGTGTCTGCCCTGGAGGACCTGGAGGACCAGGGGGTTCGCGTCTATCCGCCGCCCGCCATGCTCCGGACCATACAGAACAAGGCGAGCCAGAAGCTCTTTTATACGGATAACGGGATTCCAACGGCCCATTTTTCCCGTTTTGCCTACACCAGTGAGATTACCGACAGCCTGAAAAACGGGGGGCTCTCCTATCCATTTGTCTGGAAAAGCGCCCGGTTTGGATACGATGGACAGGGGGTGAAGATCGTCCGGGAAGCCGCCGACCTGCAGGGGCTCCCCAATGTAGAATGCATTGCGGAAAACCTCGTCGATTTCGCCCTGGAACTCGCCGTCATCGTAGCGAGGAACCCGGATGGGGAAGTCGTCACCTACCCGGTGGTGGAAATGGAGTTCCACCCGGAAGCCAACCAGGTGGAATATGTACTCTGCCCGGCCCGGATACCGGACGACCTGGCCCGCAAAGCGCGGGATATCGCCTTGAAGGCCGCTTCGGCATATGGTGCCGTCGGCCTCCTTGCCGTGGAGCTATTCCTCACCCCAGCCGGGGACATCCTGGTGAACGAAGTGGCCCCCCGGCCGCACAACAGCGGGCATTTCAGCCTGGAAGGCAGTTATACAGACCAGTTCGAACAACACCTCCGGGCCATCCTCAACCTGCCCCTGGGCAGTACGGATAATAAAGTGGCCACGGTCATGGTCAACCTGGTGGGCGAAGAGGGCCACCGGGGGCCAGTGAGCTATGAAGGTATCGGGGACATCCTGGCAATGCCCGGGGTCAGCCCGCATATCTACGGGAAAAAGGAGACGCGGCCCTTCCGGAAATGGGGCATGTAACCATTGCGGATGCCTCCCTGGAAAAAGCCCGGGAAACCGCTGCAAAAGTCAAGGCCCGGATCCGGGTCCAAACCAAAACGAAGGAAGCATGAGTAAAGTAGCTATTGTCATGGGTAGCACGAGCGACCTGCCCGTCATGCAGGAAGCCATCGACCTGTTGCAAAAATTGGAAATTGCCGTGGAGGTCGACATCGTTTCGGCCCACCGGACCCCGGAAAAGCTCGCCGAGTTTGCCAGCGGGGCACACAAAAAGGGTATTTCCGTCATTATTGCCGGGGCCGGGGGCGCTGCCCACCTCCCGGGGATGGTGGCTGCCTACTCCCCCCTTCCGGTAATCGGTGTGCCGGTCAAGAGCTCCAACTCTATTGACGGATGGGATTCGGTCCTTTCCATCCTGCAAATGCCGGGAGGGGTGCCGGTTGCCACGGTAGCCCTGAACGGGGGGCGGAATGCCGGAATCCTGGCGGCGCAAATCCTGGGCAGTTCCGACCCGCAAGTACTGGAAAAGATTATCGCCTTCAAGGAAAGCCTCAAGGAGAAGGTGCTCGATGGCGCCGGCGAGATCCGCCGTAAATTCAATGGCTGAAACCCCAGTCCCTGCCCGGACGAAAATACACCCCACTGCGAATCCAAATCCAAAAACATGGACAACCCGCTCTTGCAGCCTTTTGATGCTGCCCCGTTTTCATCGATAAAAACCGAACATTTCAAGCCCGCCTTTGACGCGGCCCTGGCCGAAGCCCGGGCCGAAATCAACGCCATTGCCGACCACCCGGACAAACCGGATTTTGAAAATACGATTGCGGCCCTGGATTACGCCGGCTCCCGCCTGGACCGCATCAGCAGTATCTTCTTCAACCTGAATGCGGCCGAGACCAATGCGGAAATCCAGGCATTGGCACAGGAAGTCTCCCCCCTGCTCAGCGAATTCAGCAATGATATTACGCTGAACGAGACCTTGTTTGAACGCGTCCGGCAAGTCTACGAGGCCCGGGAATCGATGGACCTGGATGCCGAATCCCGCACCTTGCTGAAAAAGAAATTCCTGCACTTCCGGCGGAACGGCGCCCTGCTGGATGCAGCGGGCAAAAAACGGCTGCGGGAGATCGATTCGGAATTGTCTCGCCTGAAACTCACCTTCGGGGAACACGTCCTGGAGGAAACCAATTCCTACCAGCTGCATATCACCCGGGAGGAAGACCTGGAGGGCCTGCCGGAATCCCAGCGCGAAGCCGCCCGGATGCGTGCCGATTCGGATGGGAAACAGGGGTGGGTCATTACCCTGGACTATCCGTCTTTCCTCCCCTTTATGAAATATGCGGCAAACCGGGGCCTTCGGAAAGAGCTCTACCTGGCCTTTGGCAGCAAGGGGTTTCACGGCGACGCCCTGGACAACCGGGAAATAGTGCTCAGAATTGCCAACCTCCGCTTTGAACGGGCCCGGTTGCTGGGCTATGCGAGCCACGCCGATTTCGTACTGGAGGAACGCATGGCCAAATCCCCGGAAACCGTCCGCGAATTCCTGGAGGAGCTTTTGGAAAAGGCGCTACCTGCAGCAAAACGCGAGCTGGGGGAATTGTCAGCCTATGCGGAAAAACGGGACGGATTGACCCAATTGGAGGCCTGGGATAAGGCCTATTATTCGGAAAAATTAAAACAGGAGAAATTCGCCCTGGACGACCAGGTCCTCAAACCCTACTTCCAGCTGGAGAACGTCATTGACGGCGTTTTTGAAATAGCCGGCAGGCTCTACGGCCTGGCCTTCCACCCGGACGACTCACTCCCCATCTACCACGAGGAGGTCCGCACCTACCGGGTCGAAGATTCGGAAGGGAAGCTCGTGGCCCTGTTCTATGCGGATTTCCACCCGCGCCCTGGGAAACGGGGTGGCGCCTGGATGACCTCATACAAACCCCAATACCGCAAAGAGGGTACCGTGGAGCGCCCGCATATCGCCATCGTCTGCAACTTTACCCGGCCGACGTCCAAACAACCTGCCCTGCTCACCTTTGACGAGGTCACCACACTTTTCCACGAATTCGGGCACGCCCTCCACGGGATGCTGGCGGATACCACTTACCCGGGGCTTTCCGGAACATCGGTATACTGGGATTTTGTGGAACTCCCCAGCCAGCTCATGGAAAACTGGTGTTACCAGCCCGACGCCCTCGCCCTCTTTGCCAGGCATTACGAAACCGGGGAAGTTTTGCCGGACACGATGATAGAGAAAATCAAGGCCAGTGCGAATTTCCAGGAGGGGATCGCCACGGTGCGGCAGCTGAGCTTCGGGTTCCTGGATATGGCCTGGCATGGGGGCGACCCGACGGGTATCTCGGATGTCAAGGCGCACGAATCCAGGGCATTTGCACCCACACGACTATTTCCCGAACACCCGGAAACCTGCATGAGCACCGCATTTGCACATATTTTCCAGGGCGGCTACGCCTCGGGCTACTACAGTTACAAGTGGGCTGAGGTCCTCGATGCGGATGCATTTGCATCTTTTGTGGAATCCGGGATTTTTGACCGGGAAACGGCCCGGCGTTTCCGGGACCATATCCTGTCCCGGGGGGGCACCGAGGACCCGATGGACCTCTATGTCCGGTTCCGCGGCCGGGAGCCGGAAATCGACGCCCTGCTCAAACGGGCCGGGCTGGTGCCTGCCGTGAAATAACCGGGTTAATTCCCTGTGGTGTAGGTGTCGTACCCGCCGGTAAGGTCTACCACCCGGGTATACCCAAGGCTCAGAAGCCTTTCGGAGGCCCGGGCGCTCCGCCCCCCTTTTTTACAGTACACGTAGACCTCTGCGTCTTTCGGGATACTTTCCAGGCGCGCATTGAAGTCTTCCGCAAACCAGTCGATATTGACGGCGCCGGGCAAATGTCCCTGCTCGTATTCCGCTGGGGTTCGCACATCCAGGAGTACGGCTTCGTCGGAAAGGGAAGCCGGGTTAAACGCCTCCATGGGCAATTGCTCCGCCTGGGCCGCTACCTGGAGGGAAATCAAGGCCAAAAACAAAGTGATCAATGGTTTCATATCCGCGAGACTCTTTCGGGCAAGGTAGCATTAATCCTTAAATTTCAGTTATTTTTAGGCCTATTTTACCCGGATGCCCGAACAAGACTTACATCCCGAAAATTGGGTGGACCGCTATGCGGATTACCTGTATAATTACGCCGTGGTACGGGTAAACGACCAGGAACTGGCCAGGGACCTCGTTCAGGAGACTTTTGTCGCCGGGTTGCAATCGGCACCGAATTTCAAGGGGAATGCGGCCGAGAGGACCTGGCTCGTAGCCATCCTCAAACGCAAGGTTATCGATCATTACCGAAAATCGAATACCTTCAAGGGCCAGGCAGAGGTCCGGATGAATTATTCCTCCCAATCCGGGCAGGAAGGCGACTGGCTGGAAGAAATGGCCGCCGACCCGGAATCCACGCGTGAAAACGACGCGATTGAAAACGAGGAACTCGGGCAGGCCATCCAGGAATGCATCGGCCGCCTGCCCGCAAAGCAGGCTCGGGTCTTTACCATGAAAACGATACGCGGGATGCGGACAGAGGATGTTTGTAAAGAATTGGATATTAACCCGTCTAATCTCTGGGTAATCGTCCACAGGGCCCGAACAGCCCTGATGGGGTGCCTCAACGAAATTTGGTTTAAACAAGCGCCATGATCAGTTGTGACGAAGCCGTAACTATTTGCCATAAGAACCAGTACAGGGAGGCCTCCCTCGGGGAGCGGCTCCGCCTGTGGGCACACCTGATTGTCTGCCGGCAATGTGCGCGTTTCTCCAGGAAAAACACCCGGCTGACCGACTTGTGCAACCAGGCTTCACTCCACGTCCTGTCGGAGGAAGAAAAGAACACATTAAAGC
>CAXQQM010000267.1:0-4501 GCA_964226055.1 Robiginitalea sp.
TTGCGGATGCTCGTACCAGTTTCGAACTGGGCATTGGCTTCCTGTATATCCCGGGCCTTTACCCCGAATTGGGTTTCCAGTTCCCGGGCCATAGGTACGGCCAGGCCGATGTCGTGTAGCTTGACATTGATGTTTGTAAGGTAGTTGACCGGTTTCCCCAGGATGCGTTGTACGGTGCCGAGTTGGGCGAAACTCCGGGCATTGTCGATTTCCGCCAGGCCGCTTTGGTAGAGCCCGACGATTTTCAGAGGAAAGACCCCGCCTTCGGTAGTGGCTACCTGCACGCGGTCCCCGACCGACAGCGACAGCTTTTCCGCCAGGCCGATCCCGAGCAGGATACCATTGTCCGAATTCTGCAAGGCTTCCGGGCTCCCTTCCACAATGTAATCACCCATATTGGATAGCCGGGTTTCCTCCATGATATCCACACCGATGAGCACCCCGCCGAGGTCCAGGCTGCCGGAGAGGTAGAATATGTTGGCGACCAACTGGGGGGTTGCGCCCAGTACCCGCGGGTCATCGCGAAGGGTTTCCAGGATTGGCAGGGCATTGTGGATTTTCAATTGTCCGGGTTTTGGCCTGACGGAACGGATTTGAAGTAAGTCGCCGGAGAATTCCCGGCTGCGTTCAATGGGTTGCACGGCAGTGGGTTCCAGCTCGTTGTACAGGTGGATATGGGGGGTCTGGTTAAGCACAAGGCTGTCCAGCATGCCGTTGAGTCCTGTCATGAAGCTGACCAGGGTGATATAGGCCCCGATGCCGAAAGTCACCCCCAGGGACGCCGTAACCGTCGATTTCATCTTGGTCAGCAAGTGGGTCCTGGCAATGCCCAGTATAAGTTTCCATTGCTTCATTGTTCGGGTTTCAGGATGTTGCTGCCGGCATCCAGGCCGGAGCGGATTTCCACCCGGTCCAGGGTTTGCAGGCCCGTGACGACCTTTTTCATCCCGTCTTCGGTAAGGACGCTGTCGCCTGCCAGCAGCAGGTTCCTTGGGATGGTCAGCGTGTTTTCACGCCGGTCGATGACGATATTTGCCTCTCCCGAGAGCCCCGGATAGAGCTGTTTGGGAGGCGTTTCAAACCGGGCTTCCGCCAGGAAGGTCTGGTTGCGGGAATCTTTCTGGGGATAAATACGGGTAATCGCGGCCCGGAACACCTCGCGTGGGTATGCATCCAGGCTCACCAGGACCTCCTGGCCTGTTTGGAGCCGGACTATATCCACCTCGTCCACGAATAGTTCCACCACAAAGGAATCCGGTTTTCCGAGGGTGGCCAGGGGCTCGTTGGGCACGACCAGTTCTCCGGGTTCCTTGAAGAGGGCATACACCTTCCCGTCAATAAAGCTGCGCACCGTAAATTCATCGGCATTTGCCTGGTAGGAGCGGTAGGAATTTTGTGCCTGTTCCATTTTCGTCCGGAGTTCCCTCTCCAGCCGCGCATACTCGGTCTGTAGTTGATCGAGTTGGTTCCGGGAGCGTTCATAGGCGAGTTTCCGGTTTTCAAAGGCTGCCCGGGAACCGATTTGCTGGGCCCAGAGGTTTTCCTGTCTCCGGTAATTGACTGAGTCGTCGATATAGGCCAGCCGGGCCGTTTCGATCCGGGATGCCAGGTCCCTCAGCGGGGTGGTGGTTCCCTGGTAGTTGGATGCCGCGAGTTCCATCTGGAGGCGCGCGTTCTCCCTGCTCAGTTCCGGGGTGCGATCCGTAATTTTCAACAGGGGCGTGCCCGCCTGCACCCGGTCGCCTTCACTTACCAGGTTCCTTTCCAGGATGCCGCTAACTGCTGCGTGGACTTTGTACATGCTGTCCGGCTGTACGGTTGCCGAGGCGTAAACGGATTCGGTAATGGTGTCTCTTGTCGGTTGGACACTTCGGGATTCTCCCGAACAACCGATAGCCAGCACCAAAAGGAACAATAAGGCAGCCCGGACAATTCGTTTGAGGTTTTTCATAGTATCCGCAATAGACGTGACTGCTAGGATGCCAGCAGCGGTTCGATAGCCTGAACCAGGGCTTGCCTGGGCAACACCCCGGATTGCCTCCAGAGGACTTTTCCATTTTTAAACAGGATCATGGTGGGGACCCCCCGTACCTGGTACCTGCCGGCTACCGCCTGGTTGCGGTCCACATCAACTTTCACTACCCGCAGGCGGTCGCCCAGTTCGTCTTTAACCTCCTTCAGGATGGGGGCGAGGGTTTTGCACGGACCGCACCAGTCCGCGTAAAAATCGACCAGGACCGGGTTTTCGGAACGAATCAGGTCTGAAAATGATGTTTTCATATCCGATGGAATTATTCAAAAATATACAAAGTTCCCGCAGGAAATCCATGACCGATATCATATTTGCCCGGCTGCCCATTACGTATATTTAAAGATATTATCTCCCTTGCCATGAGCCTGCGAATTGCCATACCCACCGATTTTTCCCCCCATGCCGCCAGGGCGGCGCGTTTTGTGCTGGAGTTGTTCCGGGAGGAGGCCTGTACGTTTTTCCTGGTCCACACCTATACGCCTTCGTTTTTGCGGGCCGAATACCTGATCCACAGCCCCGGGCAGATTGGCCTGGGGGATTCCTACCGCCAACGGGTGATGGATCGGCTGGAGGACTTCAGGGAGGCCCTGTCCCCCCATGCAGGCCCCGGTCACAAGTTTTTCACCCATGCCGCCTTCAGTACGCTGGATTCGGAATTAAACGAGATGGTAGCAAAAGAAGCGCTCGACCTGATCGCCATGGGTACCCAGGGTGCCACCGGGGCCCGGGAGGTACTCTTCGGCTCCAATGCCGTCCGCGTTTTGCACCAGGCGGATTGCCCGGTTTTGGTAATCCCCGAACAGGCAGAAGTCCGGGATATCCGGAATATCCTGTTCCCCACGGACTACGCCGTGGACTATGACCAACTCAACCTGGCGGTCCTCAACCAGATCCTCACCCAGCCCGAAACCCGCCTCCACGTGTTGCATGCCTATACGGAAGCCGACAGCTCAGAAGAAAGGCAACGCGCCAGGGAGCAATTGCTCGGGCGATTCGGCGGTCAGATGGCGCTTACGGAGACGGAATCACAGGGGGTGGCGGATGCCATCAATGGCTTTGCCGGGGAGCATCCTGTGGAATTGCTGGTGATGGTCCGCAACCGGCACACGGCCCTGGAAAACTTCCTGGTCCGTCCCGTCGTAGACCGTATCGGGCTGCATACGAGGATTCCTTTCCTGGTTTTGCCCCCGCAAAAGGAAGGGAATAACCATTCAAACTAACGAGGTGTCGAAACCCGGAAAAAAAATCAGGAAGTCTTCGGGAAAGGAAGTACGATATTCTGAAAAGAAATTGCGGCATTCCCTGATGCGCAGCGGGGCAGATTCCCAAACCGTCGATTCCATCGTGTCGACCCTGGGAGAAGAGCTCTATGAAGGAATGACCACCCGGGAGATCCACAACCGGGCCTTTGCGTTGCTCCGTGCCTCGCGAAACACCTTTGCCTCCCGCTACAAACTGAAAAATGCCATCTACGAGTTAGGGCCTACGGGGTTCCCATTCGAAAAATTCATCAGCGCCCTGTTGAACCACTCGGGTTACCAAACGGAAACGAACCGCGAATTCCAGGGGGCCTGCGTCCGCCATGAAATCGATGTGGTCGCCAGGAACGGGGAAACCCTGACGCTGATCGAGTGCAAGTTCCATTCCGAACACGGTAGGAATTGTTCCGTACGGATCCCCCTGTATATCCACTCCAGGTATCGGGACGTCGCCGCCGGGATGTCGGTTTCGGAGGCCGGGCAGGGGGAATTAAAGCCGGCCTGGGTGGTCACCAACACGCGCTTTACCTCAGATGCACTCGCCTACGGGAAATGTGCCGGCATGTATTTATTGAGCTGGGGCCATCCCCGGGGGAATGCGCTGAAAGATCGGATCGATCGGCACCAGCTGTATCCCATTACCGTGAGTGTCCTGTTGAGTGCCAGGGAAAAGCAATTCCTCCTGGAACGGGAGGTGGTGTTGGGGCGCCAGCTACTGCGCGCACCCCATTTCCTGGATCACCTGGGTGTTTCCGACAATCGCAAGGACCGGATCCTCACAGAGTTTAGGGAGCTTTGCGGAAAAAAGGACAAAGGATGAAAACCGAATTGCAATTTTTGGGGGCTGCGGGATGCGTCACCGGGTCCAAGTACCTGGTTTCGAACGAACAGGGAAGGATTCTTGTGGATTGTGGCCTGTTTCAAGGACTGAAATCCCTCAGGGCTTTGAATCGTGCACCCTGGGAGGTGCCGCCTGCCGAAATCGATGCGGTCGTCCTCACCCACGGCCACCTGGACCATATTGGACTATTGCCGAGGTTGGTTCGGGAAGGGTTCGGGGGGATGATTTACGGGACGGCACCCACACTGGCGATTGCCAGGATCATTCTGGAGGACAGTGCAAAGATCCAGATGGAAGAGGCCGAAAAGGCCCTGAAGGAAGCGTACAGCCGCCACGCAAAGCCCGAGCCGCTCTATACGCTGGAGGATG
>CAXQQM010000268.1:0-9190 GCA_964226055.1 Robiginitalea sp.
CGTCCACTACGAAGAGCGGATTGTTGTTGGCACGTACCGAGTTCGCCCCCCGGATGTTCACCTGGATACCCGCTCCCGGTTCCCCGCTCGTCTGGGAGATATTCACCCCGGCGGTTTTACCCTGGATCAGTTGTTCTGGCGAGGCGATGACCCCGCTGTTAAAGTCTTCCGAGGTCACTGCTGTTACAGAACCGGTCGCATCCTTAACGGTGGTCTGACCGTATCCGATAATCACGACTTCGTCCAGCGCCTGGGCGTCTTCCTCCATCGTAACATTGATGGAAGACCGGCCATTGACCGGGACTTCCTGCGTGGCATAGCCAATGTAGCTAAACACGAGAACGGCATCGCTGGGGACGCCGTCCAGGGTATAGTTCCCGTCAAAATCCGTTTGCGTACCAGTGGTTGTTCCCTGAACCACAACACTGGCCCCAGGCAGGGGTCCGGTGGCGTCGGAAACGGTACCTGATACTTCTTGGGCCTGAGCCGCGCCGAAGCATAGGAATGCCCCTACGAGCATCAAGCTCTTCAGTAACGTAATCTTCATAGATAGTGGATTTTTAAGTTTAGTTAATTCAATTCAGAGGGTTAAAATATGTAAAAAAATCGTTAATAGCCCTAAAACACTAGGTGCGACATCTCCGAAAACGGTTTCGTGTTAATAACTTTAACAAAATGCGAATGCAATAAAAATCGGTCGGTCTAATTCCACATCCCGCATTGTGAGGCTGTATGTTTTGGGAATGCGCCATCAAATATACAATTTTTTACATCCGTTTACAATTCATTAATAAACCTTAAAGGTTTGCGTGTATCGGGAGGGTGGTTGGAGTTTGACGCGGGAGAATGATTCCTTACCTTGACCTGTTGTCCGCAGTGATCGATTCCAGTGAAACCAAAACTCACCTTAAAAGATATTGCCCGGGAACTGGATGTATCCATTTCCACAGTTTCCAAAGCGCTGAAGAACAGCGAGGAAATCAGTAAAGATACCAAGGAGAAAATCCAGGCTTTTGCCAGGCTGTACAATTACAAGCCGAACAATATCGCCATCAGCCTGAAGAACAAGCGCACCAAGAATATCGGGGTGATCATCCCGGACATCGTCCACCATTTTTTTACCACCGTTTTCCGGGGGATTGAAAAATACGCCAACCAGCGGGGGTACAACGTAATCGTCTGCATCTCGGACGAATCCTTCGACCGGGAGGTCATCAATATGGAATTGCTGGCCAACGGCAGCATCGACGGCTTTATCATGGCGCTGTCCGCGGAAACCCAGAAGCGTCAGGATTTCAACCACCTGCGGGAGGTGACCGAACAGGGGATCCCGCTGGTACTCTTCGACCGGGTTACGGAACATATTGCCTGCGACAAGGTGATTATCGACGATGAGGCGGCCGGCAGGGATGCCACCCGCAGGCTCCTGGAAAGCGGCCGCAGGCGGATTGCACTATTCACCACCCAAAGTTACCTGAATGTAAGCGCCAAACGGGAAGTGGGTTACAAGAAAGCCCTGGAAGCTGCCGGCCTGGAGGTTGACCCGGACCTCATCCTCCGCCTCCCCTACCAGTATGAAGAGGAGCAGGCAAGCGAGGCATTCTTCAAAAGCCGGAAATTCGACGCCGTACTTTGCGTGAACGAAATCTTCGCCATCCGCGGGATGCGCCTGGCCATCAAGCTCGGGATGCGGGTTCCCGGGGATGTGGCGTTTATCGGGTTTACCGACGGCATCCTCTCCCGCTATTCCACCCCGAGTCTGACGACTGTAGACCAGCGGGGCGAGGTCATGGGCGAGCGGGCAGCGGAAATGCTGATACAAAAGGTGGAGGATCGATTCGACGAGGCCGACCCGACCCGGTTCCGGACGGAAGTGATCCCCGTCAAACTTATCGAACGGGAATCGGCCGTTTTGGGGGAGCCGGGCAAAGCCGACGGATAAGTGCCTGGTTTCCGATTCCGGATGCCGGCAGCGGGAGAACGGATTTCCTTTTCTATATTTGGCACGCGACCCCGGAAACCGTCGCCAAACCTATAACACCGAAAGCTTTCATGAGAGGATTTATATTTGACCTGGACGGCGTCATTGTTGACACCGCCAAATACCATTACCTGGCCTGGAAACACCTGGCCGACGAGCTCGGAATAGCCTTTTCAGAGGAAGACAACGAACGGTTCAAAGGGGTGAGCCGCAAGCGCTGCCTGGAAATCCTGCTCGAAATGGGCGGTATGGAGGTTTCCCGGGAACAGTTTAACCGCTGGCTCCACGAGAAAAACGAAGACTATCTTTCCTATATCAGCAAAATGGACGCTTCTGAAATCCTGCCGGATGTTCCCAAGGTGCTCAACTACCTGCGCGACCGGGATATCCCGATGGCCCTGGGGTCTGCCAGCAAGAATGCACGGCCTATACTGGAAAAAGTCGGCTTGTTATCGTATTTTAATACCATTGTCGACGGGAATGAGGTGGTAAAGGCAAAACCCGACCCCCAGGTTTTCCTGCTCGCGGCCGAACGCCTCGGCGTCCCCGCGGAACAGTGCGTAGTCTTTGAGGACGCGCTGGCGGGTATCGAAGCCGCCAATGCCGCAGGGATGCGGAGTATCGGGATCGGAGAGCCGGATGTCCTTACGGAAGCGGATGCCGTTTTTAGGAATTTTACCGAGATTGACCTCGACTATATCCGCGGCCTGTTGGCCGGGAGCCAAAACTCAAACAAAGAAAACACATGAACCAGGATTATATCGTGCCCGACCCGTGGTCGATCATCGAAGACGGCTATGAACCGGATCGGGTAAAATCGTCTGAAAGCCTTTTCAGCCTTGGCAACGGCGCCATGGGCCAAAGGGCAAATTTTGAAGAAGCCTACAGCGGCCCCACCTTCCAGGGCAGTTACATCGGCGGGGTCTACTATCCCGATAAAACCCGCGTTGGCTGGTGGAAAAACGGCTATCCCGAATATTTTGCCAAGGTGCTGAACGCGCCGAACTGGATCGGGATCAATATCCATGTTGACGGGGAACCCCTGGACCTTGCGGCCTGTAGCAAAGTGGAAAATTTCCGACGGGAACTCAATATGCAGGAAGGGGTCTATTACCGCAGTTTTGAAGCGGAACTTCCGGGAGGGACCCGGGTTGCGGTAAAAGTCACCCGGTTCCTCTCGATGGAAATCGACGAGGTAGGGGCGATCCGCTATGCGATCCAACCGCTCAACAGGAAAGCCTCCATTACTTTCGAGCCCTACCTGGACGGCGGGATCACCAACGAGGATACCAACTGGGACGACCCCTTCTGGGAAGTCACCTCAGTGGAATCAGATGGTGCGCGTGCCTATATCGGGGCCCATACGCTGAAGACGCACTTCGATACCTGCACCTTTATGCATGCCGTATTGGAACGCGACGGGAAAGCCGTGGACGGCGACCGGCAGGAGGTCCGGGGGGAAAAGCGGATCGGCCACCGCTATACGGCCGATGCTGCGAAGGGCCAGGAACTGTTACTGTACAAGTTCGGGGGGTATGCCGCCGACCTGAACCACCCCAAGGGATCGCTGCGCAAAGCGGCGGATAAGGCCCTGGATGCAGCGCTGGCCCTCGGTTTTGACGGCCTGAAAAAGGCCCAGCAGGATGCCTGGGCGCGCATCTGGGAAATGAGCGATATCACCATTGAGGGAGACGTCCGGGCCCAGCAGGGGATCCGGTTCAACATCCTGCACCTGAACCAGACCTATACCGGGCGCAATTCGCGACTGAATATCGGCCCGAAAGGGTTCACGGGCGAAAAGTACGGGGGCAGCACGTACTGGGACACCGAGGCGTACTGTATCCCGTTTTACATGGCCACCAAGGACCAGCAGGTGGCCCGTCAACTCCTCAAGTACCGGTACAACCACCTGGAAAAGGCCATCGAGAATGCTGAAAAACTGGGCTTCTCAAACGGGGCGGCCCTGTACCCCATGGTGACGATGAACGGGGAGGAGTGCCACAACGAATGGGAGATCACTTTTGAGGAGATCCACCGGAACAGCGCCATCGCCTTTGCCATCTTTAATTATTTCCGGTATACGGGGGATTACAGCTACATCCCGGAAATGGGCCTGGAAGTCCTGATCGGGATTGCCCGGTTCTGGCACCAGCGCGCAACGTTTTCGAAAGCGAAGAACAAATATGTGATCCTCGGCGTCACCGGCCCGAACGAATACGAGAACAATGTCAACAACAACTGGTACACAAATTATTCGGCCCGTTGGTGCATCCGCTATGCCATCGAACAACTCGGGAAGGTAAAAGACGGTTATCCGGAGGACTATGACCGGGTGGTGGGATTGACAAAACTGAACCCCCAGGAAGTATCCGCCTGGAAGAAAGTAGCCGACAACCTCTACTTCCCCTACAGCGAAGAGCACCGGGTGTACCTGCAGCAGGACGGGTTCCTGGACAAGGAGCTGATCACGGTGGAAAACCTGGATCGGAAAGAGCGGCCTATCAACCAGAAATGGAGCTGGGACCGCATCCTGAGGTCGCCCTACATCAAGCAGGCCGATACGCTGCAGGGATTTTATTTTTTCGAATCGGATTTCAGCCTGGACCAACTGGAGCGGCACTTTGATTTCTACGAGCCCTTTACGGTCCACGAGTCGTCCCTTTCGCCCTGCGTACACTCCATACAGGCAGCCCGTCTCGGGCGGATGGAACAGGCCTATACCTTTTACCTGAGGACTTCCCGCCTGGACCTGGACGACTACAACAAGGAAGTCCACGAAGGCCTGCACATCACCTCCATGGCCGGTACCTGGATGAGTATTGTAGAAGGCTTTGGCGGGATGCGCATTGTGGACGATAAATTGGCTTTTTCCCCGCGGATCCCCGACGAGTGGAAATCCTATTCCTTCAAGATCAATTTCCGGCACCGGATCATCCACGTCACCGTGGCCCCAGGGCAAACCCGGTTTGAACTCGACGGCAAGGAAGAAATGTCGATTCGCGTGAACGGCAAGCGGGTGGTGCTGACCCCCGGGCAGACCACAACCGTCTAAGCCGTGAAGCGAAGCGGAACGGCCGGCCGCCTTACGCTGGCTTTACTAATTCTGATCCTGATGAGCAGTCCCAGGCACGCCGCCGCCCAGATTCGCGTGGAACCCCCCAACTGGTGGGCGGGGATGCGGTCCGACACCCTGCAACTCCTAGTTCACGGCCCGGGTCTGGCCGCCGCTACCGCCCGGGTGGAATACCCGGGGCTGCAACTTGCCGCCACGCATCCGGGGGATAGTCCCAACTACCTTTTCCTGGACCTGGTCCTGGGGCCGGACCTCCCACCTGGCACAGCCCGGATCCATTTGGAAAATCCGGGTTCCCCGCCCACCGGATTCGACTATCCCTTTCTGGAGCGGGAACACCCGGCGGAAAGTTATGTGGGCTTCGGCCCTGAAGATGTCATCTACCTGATCACCCCGGACCGATTCGCCAACGGGGACCCCTCCAACGACTCAGTTGCCGGGATGCGGGAAACCCGGGTAGACCGCACGGATGATTACGCCCGCCACGGAGGGGACATCCGGGGGATCATTGCTCACCTGGACTACCTCTCGGAAATGGGCTTCACGGCTATCTGGCCCAGCCCGCTCCTGACCAACGATATGGAGCGGACTTCCTACCACGGGTATGCGATAACGGACCTGTACGAGGTGGACCCGAGATTCGGGACCCTGGAATCCTATCGGGAACTGGCCGACGCGGCGCGACAGCGCGGTATGAAACTCATCATGGACCAGGTGGTCAACCATATCGGGGTATCCCACTGGTGGATGGACGACCTGCCGTTTGAAAACTGGATCCACGACCAGCCGGCCTGGGAGAATGGGGACTCCCCCCGGGTGACCAACCACCGGCGGACTGTCAACCAGGACCCCTATGCCGCAGCCGCTGACCGGCAACTTATGGACCGCGGCTGGTTTGTGCCTTCCATGCCCGACCTGAACCAGGATAACCCGATGCTCGCCAGGTACCTGATCCAGAATAGCATCTGGTGGATCGAGACCCTGGGGTTGGGGGGCATCCGCCAGGATACGTACCCTTACCCGGAAAAGCACTTTATGGCGCGCTGGGCTCAGTCGATTATGGAGGAGTATCCGAAATTCAATATCGTGGGGGAGGAGTGGAGTTATAACCCGCTGCTGGTGGGCTACTGGCAGGACGGCGCCAAGAACCGGGACGGGTATCGCTCGTATCTGAGGAGCACCATGGATTTCCCGCTCCAGCGCGCCCTGGTGGAAGCCCTGCGCGCGGAGGAAGGGTGGGATACCGGGCTGAACCAACTCTACGAGGCGCTGGCAAACGACTTTCACTATGCCCGGCCGGCCGACCTGCTTTTCTTTGGAGACAACCACGACATGGACCGGCTCTTTACGCAGCTGGGGCGGGATATCCGGTTGATGGAAATGGCCCTGGCCTTTATCCTGACAGCACCCCGCACCCCCCAGTTGTATTACGGGACGGAAATCCTGATGGACAACTCCGAAATGCCCGGGGACCATGGACGGATCCGTTCGGATTTTCCAGGGGGATGGGAAGCGGATAGAGTAAATGCATTTACGGGGGAGGGGCTGTCGCCGGCCCAGCTTGTGATGCAGGAAACCTTGCGCAACCTGCTGCAATACCGGAAAGGCAGCCGGGCCATCCATGCGGGCGAAACCGTCCATTTTGCACCGGGGGACGGAGTGTACCTCATGGCTCGCACCCTGGGGGCTGAAACCGTTGTGCTCGTATTGAACAAGAATAAAGGGCCCTTGCTGCTGGACACTGGGCGTTTTGCCGAACTCGGACTGGGGGGCGAACAACTGCGGGATGTCCTCACGGGCGCCGTGATACTCTGGGCTGATTCCGTATCTTTACCGCGTAGGGGCGCCTATGTGTTTACCACCCGCCAATAACAAGGGCGGGCTTCGGGTAACGCCAACACACTGCCATGAAAACGATCCTTTCCGTCATCCTGTCTTCGCTTCTTCTGGCCTCCTGTGGTCAGGAGCGGCACGCCGATGGCGGGCCAAAAGATATCACTGCCATGAAGAAACCACACAAAGCGGTTGTCTACCAGGTTTTCACCCGTTTGTTCGGGAATACCCAAACCACCAACAAACCCTGGGGGACGCTGGAAGAGAATGGGGTGGGCAAGTTTGCGGACTTTACCCCGGAAGCCCTCAGGGCCATCCGGGACCTGGGGGTGACCCATATCTGGTACACGGGCGTGCCGCACCACGCCCTGGTCACGGATTACTCGGACTACGGCATCTCCCCGGACGACCCAGATGTAATCAAAGGACGCGCGGGGTCCCCGTACGCAGTAAAAGACTACTACAACGTCAACCCGGACCTGGCAACCGACCCGGCAAACCGCCTGGAGGAGTTTCGTGCCCTGGTCCGCCGGACCCATGAAGCGGGCATGCAGGTCATTATCGACATCGTGCCAAACCACGTGGCCCGGAATTACGAAGGGGCCACCACGCCCGAAGGTTCGCAGCCGTTTGGGGCGGATGACGACACCTCGGTAGCCTACCGCCCGGACAACGATTTCTACTACATCCCCGGGGAAGCCTTCCGGGTACCCGAATGGCGGGACGGCTACCAACCCCTGGGGGGGCAACCCCATCCCCTGGCCGACGGCCGGTATGAGGAAGACCCGGCACGGTGGACCGGCAACGGCTCCCGCCTGGCCCAACCCGATATGAACGACTGGTATGAAACGATCAAGGTAAATTACGGGGTATCCCCGGATGGGGCCTATGCCTTCGACACGCTGCCGGGGGAGTATGCGGAAAGGGATGTCGCCGCACACCAGGCCTTTTGGGAAGGACGGGAAGTACCCCCGAGCTGGCAGAAGTTCCGGGATATCGCGCTGTTCTGGATCGGGCTGGGCGTGGACGGGTTCCGCTACGATATGGCTGAGATGGTCCCGGTTGAATTCTGGAGCTACCTGAATTCCGGCATCAAGGCGGCCAACCCGGAGGCTTTTCTCATGGCAGAGGTATACAACCCGGGGCTTTACCGCGAATACATCCATAAGGGAAAGATGGACTACCTCTACGACAAGGTGGAGCTCTACGACAGCCTGAAGCACATTATGAAAGGATACGGCTGGACGGACCATATCCCGGTGGTCCTGCGCGGACAAACGGATATCGAACACCACCTGCTGCACTTTCTGGAAAACCACGATGAGCAGCGTATTGCCTCCCCGGAATTTGCCGGGGACGCCAGGCTCGGGATGCCGGCCATGGTGGTGTCGGCTACCCTGTCCACTTCGCCTACCATGGTGTATTTCGGGCAGGAGGTCGGGGAGCCCGGGGCCGAGGATGCGGGGTTTGGCAAGCCGTCCCGCACCTCCATCTTTGATTATATCGGGGTGCCCCACCACCAGCGCTGGATGAATGGCGGGGCCTTTGACGGGGGCGCCTCCACGGAATCGGAAAAAGCGCTCCGCGACTTCTACAGCCGCCTGCTCAATTTCACGATCCGCAGCCGTGCCCTAATGGGCGCCTATGCCGACATCCATTACCACAACAAGGAGCATACCCCGGGCTACGACCACCGGGTGTATTCTTTTGTGCGCTGGGAAGGGTCCGACCGGCTGGTAATCGTCAGCAATTTCGAAAATGACCGTTCGTATACCCTCGATCTCCGTGTCCCGGAGGAGGTGATCAGCGAATGGGGGCTAACCGATGGGACGTACCCGCTCCGGGAGATGTTGTTCGGCGACAAAAACCTGCAGCTGGAAGTGGCCGGCGGGGCGGGAATGGTAGCCCTGGAACTCGAACCCCTAGAATCGTTGATCCTCCGACTGCCAGAATAAAAAAACCGGCCGGGGAAACCTGGCCGGTTTGCATTTTCTGGGATTGCAAGCCTGCGCCTCAGGCAGCCTCTTTTCCTGCCGTTGCTTTGTAGACCAGGGCGATAATGACCCCGATAATCGCGTAATAGACGATGTCCAGGACGGCTTCTGCCGCGTGGCCGGTGGCGTCCATTATTTTGGACGTGCCGTACATCACCAGGCCCATTCCGACCCCGACAAAGAAGCCGATCCAGGCCCCGAACTGGAATCCGCCGCCAGCACTGTGGTGCCCCCGGGCCCATTTCCCGTAAAGTGTGCTCATGGCCAGTGCCCCGGCGAGGTTCCCCAGGAGGATCATCAGCATGCTCA
>CAXQQM010000269.1:0-10494 GCA_964226055.1 Robiginitalea sp.
CGAGATCGGCTGTTGTGACTGGAGTTCAGACGTGTGCTCTTCCGATCTCTGTTTTTGAGTTTCGGCAACGGCATCGTGGTTTGGGCGTTGAAATTCGTGGATACGAATTTTGCCGCCCTGATCATTGCGGCCCAGCCCCTGCTGGTAATGCTCCTGATGTGGCTCCTGCAGGGCCATCGGTTGCGCCCCATCTCCCTGGTGGGTGTAGCCCTGGGGATCCTGGGGATTTACCTGCTGGTAAGCCAGGACGCCACCACGCGGCACCCGGACGCCTGGATCGGGATACTCATGATATTTGCGGCCATGGTGGCATGGGCCTACGGGAGCCTGTTTGTGGGCAAGGCCGATTTGCCCGGGAACCCCTTCGTAAATACCGGTTACCAGATGCTCACAGGTGGAGGGATGCTGCTGGTCCTGAGCCTGTGCTTCCGGGAGCCCCTCAGTAACCCCCTGGAGTGGCAGACGGATACGCTCTGGGCGATGCTGCTGCTGATCCTCTTTGGCAGCATCGTGGCATTTACGGCATTCAACTTCCTGCTAAAGGTGGTGTCGCCCGAAAAAGTGTCGACCAACACCTACGTAAACCCCATTGTGGCGATGCTCCTGGGTTGGTATTTCCTGGATGAGCCTATCACCCTGCAATCCATGCTTGCCGCCCTGGTGCTGCTCACCGGAGTCTACTTTATCAGCACAAAACACAAGACCATCAGCCTTCGCCGATTCCGCAGATCCCGGGTCGTTCGTTAGAAACCGCACGCCGGGGTTGGGGTCCCGGCCTTATTTCAGGATATCGAACTGGTGGGTGTATTTGATGGTCAGCACCTGGTTGTCCAGGGCATCCGGCAAGTCGTCATCCCGCACGATATTCAGCACGACAAAAAGGCCCGTGTTCGCGCTTTGCAACCAGCCCAGTCGGGCATTCACCGAGGTGATGTTCGACACGTTGTTCCGCTGGATCAGGCTTTGGACAAAGAGCCGCGGGGTAAACGAATAGGCCAGGCGCAGGCCGCCCACGACGGCGGTAACGTCCCCATTGCCCAAATCGATCTCGTTGTGGCTGAACGTTAGGGAGGAGACAAATTTGTCCCCGACCCGATAATTGGCGGTGCCGCTATTGCTGATCCGCTTCCCGTCAAAATACCCGCCGATGAAGGTACGGGTACTCAGGGAAAAGGCGTTGTTCGGGTTGGTAATCACCACCAGTTGCAGCTCCTCGTTTGGGTATTCCCCAACCGGCACGGTGACGCCGGCAATATCGAAAGGCTGGAAGACTTGTTCATAGGTGAGGTTGATGCCCGTGTGGACCTCGAAACCGCTGCGGAACACCCAGTGGTTGTCGATGTGCCAGAAACCGGTTTGCTGGTTGCCGTCAAAGTCCCAGTACCCCCGGTACGAGGTGTGCGGACGGATTTCGAGCAATTGTCCGGCATCCTTAAAGCGGTGCGCCTTGAAGAGCAGGAATTCGGGTTTGCGGAAGGCGGTCCGCTGTAGAAACCCTACCTCCGGGTTAAACCCTTCGCCCACTTCGGTATAACCGGCGCTCACGTTCCATCCATTCCAGTCGTAGTTGGCCAGGAGTTTAAACGCGTGGTCATCCGATTCGATGCCCGGGGTCGTACTCTTGGCCACATACCCATTGACCTCGGCCTTGTTGCCGATTCCCCATTTACCGTCAATGGCGTACACCCGGTTGTAATCGTCCTCCGTAGCCCCCAGGCCGGAGCGGCTCACAAAAATACCCCCGAGGGAGGAACGCGTCCCCGGGAAGTTATGGTTGACCCGGGCCACGGAAAAATTGTTCTCTTCTATGCCCGCTTCCTCCACATCCTCCGTAAACATACTGAGCAAGCCCACGTTGGTATTCCCGACCTTACCGGAAAGCCTGGCCCCGCCGATGATGGGCACCACGCTGCCGTCATCCCCCAGGCCAATCC
This sequence comes from Robiginitalea sp., assembly GCA_964226055.1. Lineage (GTDB taxonomy): Bacteria > Bacteroidota > Bacteroidia > Flavobacteriales > Flavobacteriaceae > Robiginitalea. Next base: position 1,935 of record CAXQQM010000269.1, read on the forward strand.
GCCGGCTGAAAAACAGGTCTACCTCCCCGGGGCTCCCCACGGTGAATTGACCGGCATTTTCCAGGAAAAAGGCGCGTTTCTCCGGGAAGAACAGGTTAAATCGATCCAGGTTCACCTGCTGGTCGTCCACCTCCACCTGGGCAAAATCCGTGTTGTACGTCAGGTCGAGGGTCAGGCCGGGGGTGATGCTGTATTTAATATCTGCACCAGCCTCGAAATCCGTATCGGTTTTGATGGGATCCATGCTCTGGTCGCGAGTGGCCCGGCCCAGGACATACGGGATCAGCTTGAGGTTCCCCGGGTTGACCAAATCCAGGCCGCTGAGCTGGCCGGCCAGGGACAGCCGCTTCAGGTCGAAACCGAGCGGGAGGGATGTCCAATAGGCTGTTTCGGTGTTCTTGGCGATGTTTCGCTGGAAATTCATCCCCCAGCTCTTGGCCGACCCGCTGGCAAATCGCAGCGAGCGGAACGGGATGGCAAATTCCGCGCTCCAACCAAAATCCCCCACCTGGGTGCGCACGGTCCAGGCGGCATCCCAGTTCAGGTTGGTGCCCCCAATAACACCGCCCTGCTGGCGGTTGGCGTTGAAATTCCCCTTTCCCTCATTATTGATCTGGGCATCGTATTCCATCCCCTGGGGATTCGTCCCGAACAAAAACCCATTCTGGCGGTCGTTATAGGTGTCGATGATAAACAGGAAACTGTCCTCGTCGTTCAGGTCGGCATCCCGGCGGGAATCGGATACCACGATTTTGTCCGGCTCCGAATCATAGCAAACCACAGAAAGGTAAAAAGTAGATCGGCTGTAAGCCACCCGGACGGCCGTCCGTTCGGAAACCGGTTGGCCGTAATTCGGCCGGATCTGCCGGAGGCCCTCCGTGGCCGGAATGGCCTGCCAGACCGGGTCACCGAGAACATCCCCGTCCACTACCGGCTCCTCTTCCAGGGCGACGGCCACATAGTCCGGACGCTGCTGTTGGGTCGTATCCCGCTGTATGGTTTCCTGAGCATTTCCGGGTATGTAGGTCAGGCAGGCTGCCAGGACGAGGTGGCAGGGGTGAAAAAATTTCATTTGGGGTCAGTTGGTTATCCGGTAAATATAAAATTAAATCTGAATCTGTCACCCCAGGCGCAAACCGACTTTTTCAACGGTTTTGTATCTTTAGGGAAAGCGTCTGAAATGAAGTCCCTTATTTCGCTCGCACTCTGCCTGGGAGTACTGAAAGGGCTCTGGGGGCAACCCGACTTCCCACAGCTCCGGCAGCGTATGGTTCGGGAACAGCTGCAGTCCCGCGATATTGTAGATGGCTCGGTCCTCCGGGCCATGCGCGAGGTTCCCAGGCATCGGTTTGTCCCGGAAAAGTACCGTGTCGAGGCCTATAGCGATACCCCTTTGCCCATCGGGGAGGGGCAGACGATTTCCCAACCTTATATGGTGGCCTTTATGACCCAGGCGTTACACCTGAAGCGGAGCGACAAAGTCCTGGAAATCGGGACGGGATCCGGCTACCAGGCTGCTGTATTGGCAAAACTCGTCGATTCCGTCTATACGATTGAGATTGTTGAGCCCCTGGGAGAAGCTGCAGCCCAGCGCTTGCAGGCGCTTGGCTACCAGAATGTTCAGGTGCGCATAGGGGATGGGTACCACGGGTGGCCCGGGCTGGCTCCGTTTGATGCAATCATCGTAACGGCCGGTGCGGAGGAGCTGCCACAACCCCTGGTAGACCAGTTGGCCGAAGGCGGTCGGATGGTCATCCCGATCGGTCCGCATCGGGGCGTCCGCGACCTGGTTTTACTGCGTAAGAAACGCAATGGTAAAGTCGTTAGGGAGTCGTTGATGCCGGTGCGGTTTGTGCCGTTTACCCGGGAAAATTGAAGTAATCCGCCTTTAAAACGCTGTAAATCCCCGGAAATTCCATAAAAAAGGTATAAAACAGGCGAATTTTTCGTCTAATGCGTTTAGAGCCACTACCTTTGCAGCTTATTAGGAAATATTCTGCATTTAAAATTGAATTATGAGTAAAGTAAAAGCGAATGATATGGTCCGGGTGCACTACACCGGAAAACTGACCAACGGGGAAGTATTCGACAGTTCCCTCGAGCGGGAGCCCATGGAGGTAAAACTCGGCGAGGGCAGCCTGATCCCCGGCTTTGAAAAAGGCCTCGTGGATATGGAGGTCAACGAGAAAAAGACCATTACCATTCCAAAGGAAGAAGCATATGGCGAAATCCGGAAAGAGCTCTTCCAGGCCGTCCCGAATTCCGAACTGCCTGAAAATATCAAGCCGGAAGTAGGCATGGGGCTTGTGGCCCGTGGACAAGACGGTTCCGAGCGGCAGCTTCGCGTAGCCGAAGTCAATGAAGACAATATTGTTGTGGATGCCAACCACCCGCTGGCCGGGCAGGACCTGGTCTTTGACCTGGAAGTGGTCGCTATCATGTAATGAGCGATGCTCCGGTGGCTTTCGGCCGCCCGGATACATTTACTACGATCGCATAAACCCCGGGATGGCCCGGGGTTTATTTTTTTATCTGCATTACTGGGCGAGCTATCTGCATTACTGGGCGAGCCGGGCAAAGAAGGCTTCTGCATCCTCCAGGCCTTCCAAACCAAAAATCCAGCACGTCTCGGACACATCCGAGAAATCCAGCCCGCCAGCAGCAATCGATTTATTCAGGTACCGGCCGGATTCCCCGTTGTAGCGGTTGGCGATTGCCTGGGCGCTTTCCCACAGCGCCACGCGTTCCGGGTCTTGCAGGTGTTCCCGCCAGGCCACCACCTCGTCCGTGCGGAAGCCGGGGGTCCCGTTCCCTTCTGCATTGCCGTCGGGTATTTTCCGGTAATCGGTGTGCTCTTTGACATAGGCCAGGCTTTCCGGGGAGGTAACCCGCTCATTCCAATCGCTGTGCTGGACAATATGGATCCGGGATCGGGTGTCGATCTGCGGGTTACGCTGCCGGACCTGGCGGACCAGGGCCGCTGAAAAGTCGGACTGGCCGGCTTCGGGAATCCAGATGTCCCCGCCCCGGTTAAGGGTGCCTGAAACGACGGCGTACACCTCCAGCAGGGCCTTCCCGAAATCGGCATGCGCATCCGACCAATGGGTGCCAAAAGCGGCTTCAAAGAGCTCCTCGGCCGGCACATAAAGGCCTTCCTGAACCCCGTATGCACCCGCAACTGCATGGTATTTGACTTCCCTGAAATCCGGGTGCCGCAACAGGGTGGCCGTAGCCGCAACGCTATGAACGTCGTCTACATCCGTTTTACAGTCAAAATGGGCGAGCAACAGGTCGTTTTCGATGTCAAAACCCGTACGCGGCGCCGTTTGGGCGCATCCAACCTGGGCGTATAAAAGCCCGATAACTGCTATTATCTTAAAAATCAAGTGGTTCATTTGCGAATCTTTTTCCGAATATAGCGAAAGGCTTTCAATCGCGTAATGTTTTCGATTGGGTTGGAGAATGTTGACATAGTTACTTAGTTTTGCCCCGTGAAACGCCTGACCCTTCATCTTCTGGCCTTTATAGCTGTCCTGACGCTGGGAACCTCGCCTTTGGGTGCCCAGACCTTGCAGGAATATTCCGGCCCGCTGGAGATCGGTAAATACAAAGGTCGTGCCCAATATCAATACCGGGTCGATTCCGGGGATACCATCCTGGACGGCGCCTTCCGGTTCAGTCGTTCCAACCTGCAATCCCTTTTAAAGGAAGTAGATACCTCATTTTCAATTTCGGGGTCTTTTACCGGAAATTCCCCCCGGGGGCCCTTGCAGTTTCGTTTCGGGACCTACCGCTCGGACAGTATCACCGATGTGGTGGGTATGCAGTATACCCTGAAAGTCAGCGGGGTACAACACGAGGCATCCGGTTCCCTGGATTCTGGCAGGCCGCATGGCCAATGGATTCATACGGTAAGCCGGATTGCCGGGTCCGAGGTGGCCCGGGACTTGTTCAGTAGTTCGGTTGCCTACCGCAATGGGATTCCCCAAAAGAGTTTTCGGCTTAGGGACACCACAGATATCCTGGTTGGGCGCTTTCTGCGTAACGGCGTGGCCCACGACGCCTGGACGCTGTATACGGATACGGGTGCCGGGGCAGGCGAGGAGTGGGTATTCGACGAAGGCCGACTTCGGTATATCGATATTAGCAGGGGCGCCTCATCTGATCGCATCCCGGTCTGGAGCCAGCCTTTTGCAAATTCCCGAACCATCGATCTCGATGCGCGCTTCCTGAAACTTATACAACTGAATACCCCTACGACCGATATTACAAGTGGGAAGGTGAGCAGGTTATTGACCCGGAATAATCATTACTACAGCCGCATCGACACGATACTTTCGGCACTGGGGAATTCGGCGTACCGGCCCGGCTTCAGGGTCCGGGTGCCCTGGCATCCTTTGGATGCTGCAGACTCCATTCGTGTCCGCCAACTCCGCCGGGATATCCCGGTTGCTGCCCGGATTGCCAGGGAATTGCTGGACAATGCCGGTTTGAAAATATTGGAGCGCTCTGATACGGAAGCTGGTTTGCTATTAGAGGTAACCCGCATGTTTAAAGATGATTATATTGATCCATCTGAATTGTTACTCGAATATATTGAGATGGGGATTCTCGAATATATCCCGCGGGATCAACTCATCGCCCGGCTTTGGACGGGGAACCCCCCTGGCAGGATCGGGGAGGTGCCCGGTGAGGCAGCAGAGGAGCCGCAGAATTACCGGGATACGGAAGAAGTGGAACTCGGTACTCCTTCAAATACGCTGGAATACCTGGCCAACCTGGTGGGGTACGCCCGGGGGAACCTGCAGCGTATCGAGGAGCTCCTCACCGCCCGCCTGAATGCCGAGCGGCAGGAGCAGGAATTTGCCCGAACAGAAGAAAGACTGATTGTCCTGATCGATGACCTGGAGGCCCTGGCCGATTCCCTGGTCCCCGGGAGCACGGTTCAAGAGCACCAGGCCCTGGTAGCCATCCGGCAAAGCGCCGAGAACCGGCTGAAAATATATTCTTCCATGGGCAACGCCGGGGAGAAATTGGCTTACGGAACGGACCTTCTCGGCTGCCTGGGTGCATTGGACAGCCTGGCCAAAGAAATTTACCGCTTGCCACAAAGGCGGCAGGCCATCCGGGAAGCCTACACGGACCAGGTCTGGAATCCCTTCACGGCCACATTGATGGAGGAATCGGTCAAAAAAAGGATTACGTCGGCTTATACCGAAATTCTTATCCCGGAAACCCTCCGGCGGATAGACGCTGAAATTACCTGCGAGCACGCGGAGGCAGCCGGGAATTTCCTGAAGTCAGCCTTCCGGCGCATAGCGGAACTCCGGGACGAAGACACTTCCCGGCTGGAACGCAGGCTCCGCAGGGAAGACGACCCGGAAATTGTCGCCGAACTACTGGAACTGGCGTTTCCCGATAAAAACCAGCAGGAATGACCGGACTGAGGAACTCCATATTTTCAGTCCTGGCCCTGGTAACCATCAGTATTGCCGGGGTACGCGCCCAGGAGGATGTCATCCTGCCCGAAAAATCGAAGTACAAAGAGCCGGTTTCCAAGGTATGGGTGAATACCTACGGGAATATCCGGATTTCAAAACGCCTCTTCTGGGTGGCACAAACACACTTCCGGTTCCAGGAAACCGAAAATACGCCCTTTGTCGGGCAGGTCGGACAGGTCTACAACCGGCATGCCATCGGGTATATTTACAACAAGAGTTTCAACACAGCCCTCGGGGGAGTACTCCGCATCAATTTCAACACGGACGAGGCTTCGGAAGGCCGGAAAGTAGTCCCCGAATGGCGGATCTGGCACCAGTATCAATTTGCCATGCCGGTTTCTTCGTTCATGGTGTACCACAGGATCCGGATCGAACACCGCTGGACCCAGGGGTTTGCAGAGAACAGCGAATACATCTTCCGCAACCGCTGGCGGTATATGCTCCGGTTGAAAATCCCATTGAATAAACCAAAGCTGGCACCCGGGGCTTGGTATGTGGCGCCTGAGACTGAACTGATCATGCAAAGTGGCAAGAAAGTCGTGGCGAGCCCGATGGAAGATTTGCGGATTACCACCACCCTCGGATATATCCTGACCCCGAGGCTGACCATGGCAGCCGGCCTGATGTATTCCCAGGGCCAGGACCTGGTCAACGGGGGGATTTACAAACAGAACTGGACAATTCGCTGCCATCTGTATTTTTCGCCGGATTTCCGGAAGGTTCGGAACAAATTACCTGAAATCCACCTGACCGATTAACAAATGATGTCCTTGCCGATGATCCCTTGTAAACCCTTATTGATGTGAACGAAAAAGTCCGAATACAACGCAAAATCATCTATGGGATGCTGGCCGTAGTCATCCTGCTGCTGATCACCGGCCTGGTTTTCACGGTAAGCCAGGGGGAAAAGATGGCAGACATGAAAGAACGCCTAGCGCAGCAGGATAGTGCTTTATCCCTTGTCCGCCGCCTGCGCCGGATCGACTCCCTGGCCGGACAGGGCGACTATCTCAGGGCTGCTGAAGCCTATGACCGGGAACTACAGACTATGGGGACCGACAGCCTGGGCGTAGCCCTCCGCAGGGACCTGGCCCGTCAACTGGAACGCCTGAGCCGGATACATGCGGCCGGGGAACAGGTTCGCGACAGCCTGGCGGGCCTCGCCGGGGTTGCAGACAGTATTTCGCAACTGGGCAGGGAACTCCGCAACAGCGACTCCCTGTCATTTGCCCTGGAAAAGTCCCGGATACAGATTGCCGGCCTGCGCCGGCAGCTCCAGCGCAAATCCCTGGGGGAATACCTGACGTTCACGAGTTCCAAAGGGAACCCCCTGCATTATGTAGGCCAGGTTGCCAATGGCAGGGCCAACGGCTATGGGGTAGCCATCCTGGACACTGGCAGCCGGTACGAAGGGGAGTGGCAGGACAACCTCCGCCACGGCCAGGGGGCTTTCTACTGGCAGGACGGCGAGTATTATGTGGGCGAATTCCGAAATGACCGACGCAGCGGTCAGGGTACCTACTACTGGCCGAATGGCGAGAAATTTACCGGAACCTGGGAGGACGACCGCCGCAACGGCCCGGGTACATTCTACAATGCGGAAGGGGAGGAGGTAGCCAGCGGCACCTGGAAAGATGACAAGTTAGTGGAGGAGGAGTGACCGCCCGGAATTTTGCCTATTTTTAGGCAAACCAACCACTATGAACTCCCGCAGGCATTTCCTTGAAAACGGCGTGATGGCCACCCTGGCGCTGCCGTTTTTTTCTTTCGATGGATCCCGCAACTGGTCCCTGGAAAACCTCAAAGAGCCGCCTTCAAAAGGGGAGGACTACTGGCGGCTGGTGCGTAGGCACTTCCCGCTGAAGGAAGGCCAGACCTACTTCAACAACGGCACCTTGGGCCCGACGCCCGGTTACGTCCTGGAAACCATGATCCGGCACATGATGTACTGGAATACCGAGGCGGCGACGATTGATTATAAAGAGGGCTCGGGACCCGAATTGCTGAGCGGTTACTTCCCCTATGAAGATCTCCGCAAACGGTTGGCAGCAATCATCCATGCGGATTTCCGGGAGGTGTCAATTACGCAGAACGCCACGATGGGGATGAATTTTGTGGGGATGGGGCTCGACCTGCAGGCGGGGGACGAATTGTTGAATACGAATCAGGAACACGGGGGAGGCTTTGCCGCCTGGCAGTTGCTGGCCAGGCGCAAGGGCTGTATATACAAGCAAGCCATCCTGCCCGAACCGGCAAACGACCCATCGGAGATCGTGGACGCCATATTCCGGGAAGTTACCCCCAAAACCCGGGTGATCGCCATTCCGCATATTGTATCGGGATACGGTACGGTCCTGCCGGTTCAGGAGATTTGCGCCGAAGCCCGCCGGCGGAATATTTTCACTGTCCTCGACGGAGCCCAATGTGTAGGCCATGTCCCGGTAAATGTGGCCGGCATAGGTTGTGATGCTTATTATTCCAGCCTGCATAAATGGTTCCTTGCACCTCCGGGAAGCGGCCTGCTCTATGTCAGCAGCCGGGTAGCCGATCGGGTTTGGAGTACCCTGGCCAGCTATCAATGGGATAATCAGGAGGACCACGGATTCCGGCTGATGCAATACGGTACGGGCAACCCTGCGCAGATTGCCGGATTCGCCGCATCTGTAGATTTTTATGAAACCATCGGGGAAGCAGCCTGGCTGGACCGTATCCGGGAACTCGGGCAGTATCTGCGCAGCGGATTGAAAGCCCTCCCGCACGTGACCATCCATTCATCCACAAATGAAGAGATGGCTGCCGGAATCACGACCTATTCCGTAACCGGATACTCAGGACCGGACCTGCAGCGCACGCTTTGGGAGCGGGAACGGCTGCAGCCTCGCTCCGTAGGGGAGCAAATGGTACGTCATTCCGTCCATATCTACAATTCCAAAGAGGAAATCGACAAAGCGCTGGAGGTTATTGACTCGCTGGCATAGTAGTTTTCGGCTTCAGAATCCACTATTTACGACAATAAACTGCAGGAATACAGCGTTTTACAAATATATCTTGTGAAGCTA
>CAXQQM010000270.1:0-6075 GCA_964226055.1 Robiginitalea sp.
GGACAATGCGATCTCCCACCTGGAAAAAGAACTCGTGAAAATCCGGGCCGGTAAGGCCAACCCGTCCATGCTTTCCTCCGTGATGGTGGATTACTACGGGAGCCAGACCCCCCTGAACCAGATGTCCAACGTAAACACCCCGGACGCCCGGACAATTTCCGTACAACCCTGGGAAAAAGCGATGATCCCGAATATCGAGACGGCAATCACAAATGCCAACCTGGGCTTCAACCCGATGAATAACGGGGAAATGGTCATCATCAATGTACCCCCGCTGACCGAAGAGCGGCGGATACAACTCGTCAAACAGGCCAAGGCGGAGGCCGAAGAAGCGAAAGTCAGTATCCGCGCTGCACGGCAGGACGCCAACAAAGAGATCAAAGCGCTGGAAATTTCCGAGGACCTGGAGAAAAATGCGGAAATCGACATCCAGGAACTCACCGATACCTACACCGAGCGCGTTGACAATATCCTGGAACACAAGGAAGCCGAAATCATGAAGGTGTAACCGGGCCGCTGCGGCCCCGGGCACACCAGGCCCCCTGCCGCAGACAGCATCAACCCCCTGTGATTGGGGGTTTTTTTACGCGCCGTCCGAGCGGTACCAGATCAGGGCCGCCGCTATCAGCGCAAGGGTGCAAAGCACAATCAGCAGCCGGTAGGCGCGGCGGGCGCGACGTCGGTATCTCCGGTGTTTTTCATCCATGGCGCGGGTTCTTGTTGCAAGCTACTAAACTTTTGGCCGGGAGGCTTTTAATTTGGTTTCGCTGCCGAATGTTTTCTACCTTTGCGGCCGACTCCTGGGAATGGCATTCAAACTCACACAAGGCTTTTGGGCCCGTACCGCCCGTATCATCCTGCGCAACCGGATCCTGATCCTGGTTGGGATTGCCCTGGTGACCGTCCTGCTGGCCACCCAGTGGAAGAACATGCAGTTCTCCAACACGGAAGCCAACCTGCTCCCGGACGACCACCCGGCCACCCTAGAATACAGTGCCTTTCTCCAACAATTCGGGGAAGAGGGCAATACGATTGTACTCGCCGTCAAGGATTCCCGCCTGTTCGAACCAGAGGCGTTCAACCGCTGGAATATTTTCAACGAACAGCTGGAGGCATTCCCCGAGGTGGATTTCGTCCTTTCGACCGACAACCTGCAGCGCCTGGTCAAGGACGATGAGGCCCAGGAATTCCGCCTGGAGCCCTGGCTCCCCGACAGCGTCCGTACGGCCGGGCAACTCGACAGCCTCACCGACGAGCTTTTCAACCGGCTGCCATTCTACGAAAAACTTCTCTACAACAAAGAGGGCCGGACTATCCAGTCCGTGGTCTACCTGGACCAGGACCTGGTAAACACCAAGGTCCGCAAGGATTTTGTACTGAACGATCTTCGGAACCTGGTAGCGGAATTTGAACAGGATACCGGGATGGACGTCCGTGTATCCGGCATGCCCTATATCCGGACGATGAATTCCCAGAACATCATCGACGAGATCGGCAAGTTTATCTTTGCTGCCCTGGCAGTCACCTCGTTGATTTTCTTTTTCTTCTTCCGATCCATCCGGGCAACGCTTATATCGATTTGCGTAGTGGTCTTCGGGGTGATGTGGGCCTTTGGCACCCTGGGCCTGCTCCAGTACGAAATCACCGTACTGACGGCCCTGATCCCCCCGGTGATTATCGTGATCGGCATCCCCAATTGTATCTTCCTGATCAACAAATACCAGCAGGAGGTCAAGAAACACGGAAACCAGGCGCTTTCCCTCCAGCGCGTGATCTCCAAAATCGGCAATGCCACGCTGATGACCAATGTCACCACAGCCTCCGGTTTTGCCACTTTTATCATCACGGACAGCCGGTTGCTCTCGGAGTTCGGTATCGTTGCCTCCATCAACATCCTGGGGATTTTTGTGCTCTCCCTGTTGATTATCCCGATCCTCTATAGCTTTATGCCGCTGCCCAAGACGAAACACCTGAAACACCTGAACAAACGGTGGATCGACGCCTTCGTAAACTGGATGGAGCGGATTGTACGGCGCCACCGCATTGCCGTCTACATCGTGGCCATCTGCACCCTGGTGGCCAGCATCATCGGGATCTACCAGATCCGCATCTCGGGCAGCCCCATCGAGGATATGCCCAAGAAGGCCGAGTTTTTCCAGGACATCCGTTTCTTTGAATCCGAATTCGACGGGATCATGCCCGTGGAAATCGTGGTCGATTCCCGCCGGCGCAACGGTATCCTGAAACCGGCCACCCTGCGCAGGATGGACCAACTCGGGGAGGTGATCCGGGACATACCGGAACTCTCCCGCCCCATTTCCGTGGTGGACCTGGTTAAATATTCCAAGCAGGCATTTTACAACGGCATCCCAAAATACTATCAATTGCCAACCTCCCAGGAGAACAATTTTATCCTGGATATCGCCAGGAAATCCAAGGATAACGGCAACCTGCTCCAGAGTTTTGTGGATACCACCGGACAGGTTGCCCGGATCACCACCTTTATGCAGGACATGAAGACCGACCGCATGGAGGAAATTGAACAGGAACTCCGGGAGGAGGCCGCCAAGATATTCCCGGAGGAGCGGTACGATGTGTCCCTCACGGGCAAGGCCCTGCTCTTCCTTAAGGGCACCAAATTCCTCGTGCGCAACCTGGTGCTCTCCCTGGCCCTGGCCATCGGTTTGATCTCCCTGCTCATGGCCTATCTCTTCCGGTCGTTCCGGATGATCGTGATCTCCCTGATCCCGAACCTGCTCCCCCTGGTCATCACCGCGGGGGTCATGGGCTTTCTGGGCGTCCCCATCAAGCCTTCCACGATTTTGGTCTTCAGCATCGCCTTCGGGATTTCAGTGGACGACACGATTCACTTCCTGGCCAAATACCGACAGGAACTCATCAGCAACCACTGGCGCATCCGCAAGTCTGTCTATGCTGCATTACGGGAGACGGGAGTGAGTATGTTCTACACCTCCATCGTCCTGTTTTTCGGATTTTCCGTATTCACCATTTCCAACTTCGGGGGAACTGTGGCCCTGGGGGCCCTGGTATCGGCCACCCTGCTCTTCGCCATGCTCGCCAACCTGATCCTGCTGCCTTCCCTGTTGCTCTCCCTGGAACGGAACATCGCCAACAAGCAGGTCCTCAAGAAACCTCAGATCGACATCCTCACCGGGGAGACAGGCTCCGGCAAGGACCGGGATTAGAACCAGTTCCTGCCCCGGAACCTCCTATTTTTACGGGCACAGTTTGCATCAATACCGTATCTTTGACCCTGTTTAACCGACAGACAAAAAGGAAATATGACGCGCATTCGATCCATCCTCAGTGAAGCCCCGTTGCTCAGTGAAGTCAGTGTATCCGGCTGGGTCCGAACCTTTCGTTCCAACCGTTTCATCGCCCTGAATGACGGGTCGACATTGCAAAACCTGCAATGTGTTGTGGATTTCGAGAAATTCGACGAAGAAACGCTGCGCCGGATCAACACCGGGACAGCCCTGACCGTTCGGGGGACGCTTGTGGAAAGCCAGGGCCGCGGACAGAAAGTGGAGGTACAGGTGGGCGAACTGGTAATCCACGGGGATGCCGACCCGGAAAGTTATCCGATCCAGCCCAAGAAACACACCATGGAATTCCTGCGGGAACAGGCCCACCTGCGGATCCGCACCAATACGTTTGCCGCCGTGATGCGGGTGCGTTCCGCCCTGGCCTTCGGGGTTCACCAGTACTTTACCAAAAACGGTTTTTACTATTTTCACGCCCCGATCATCACCGGGTCGGATGCAGAAGGCGCCGGGGAGATGTTCCGGGTGAGCACCCTCGATCCGATGAACCCTCCAAGGGACGAATCCGGGAATGTGGACTTCGGGAAGGACTTCTTCGGGAAGGAAACGAACCTGACGGTTTCCGGGCAATTGGAAGCCGAGGCCTATGCCATGGCCCTGGGCAAGGTTTATACCTTCGGGCCCACCTTCCGGGCCGAAAACTCCAATACCTCCCGCCACCTGGCCGAGTTCTGGATGATCGAGCCTGAGATGGCCTTCTACGACCTGGATGCAAACATGGACCTGGCAGAGGATTTTATCCAGGAGGTTATCCGCTACGTCCTGGAGCATTGCGAGGAAGACCTGGCCTTTCTGGACAAACGCCTGGAGGATGAAGAAAAGCGGAAACCTCAGGCGGAGCGTTCGGGGATGGGGCTCATCGAAAAGCTGCGTTTCGTCACCGACCAGCCATTCAAGCGGGTCACCTACACAGAGGCCATCGAGATCCTGCGCAACAGCAAGCCCAACAAGAAAAAGAAATTCCAGTACCCAATCGACGCCTGGGGCGCCGATTTGCAGAGCGAGCACGAGCGCTACCTGGTGGAAAAACACTTCCAGTGCCCGGTGATCCTGTTTAACTACCCGGCCGAAATCAAAGCTTTCTACATGCGGCTGAACGAGGACGAAAAAACCGTCCGTGCCATGGACATCCTGTTCCCGGGCATCGGGGAAATCGTCGGGGGGTCCCAGCGGGAAGAACGCCTGGACGTACTGAAAGGGAAGATGCAGCAGCTGGGGATAGACGAAAAAGAACTCTGGTGGTACCTGGACCTGCGCCGATTCGGGACGGCCGTCCACAGCGGATTCGGCCTGGGCTTTGAACGCCTGGTGCAGTTTGCGACCGGCATGGGGAACATCCGGGACGTTATCCCCTTCCCGCGAACGCCACAGAGCGCAGAATTCTGATCGGTTTTGCGTAATTTTAATTCAAACCCTAAAGAGTCCGGACCACCGCAATTCCCATGCTGAAACAACACCTGCAATTAAAACTGTCCCAAAAGCTGTCGCCCCAGCAGATCCAGCTGATGAAGCTGATCCAGCTGCCGACACTGGCTTTTGAACAGCGGCTCAAGCAGGAAATGGAGGAAAACCCGGCCCTGGAAAGCGGGAAGGAAGAAACGGGCACATTGGAGGATGAATACGCCGACACCTACGACGAGTCGGATGACAGCGAGCGAATCGAGGCGGAAGATATCAACATAGACGACTACCTGGGGGACGACGAAATACCCGATTACCGCACCCGGGCCAACAACTACAGCGAAGACGATTCGGACCGGCAGGTACCCTATGCGGCGGGTATTTCCTTTACCCAGCACCTGCTGAGCCAGCTCAATACGGAATACCTGGATGACGAGGAATGGACCATCGCGGAATTCCTGGTGGGCAGTGTGGATGAAAGCGGGTACATCCGGCGCCCGATAGCCGACATCATGGACGATTTGGCCTTTACACAGAACGTCTACACCGATGAGGCCACTATTGAAAAAGTGCTCCGGAAGGTGCAGCAGCTCGACCCGCCGGGGGTGGGCGCCCGTTCCCTGGAGGAGTGCCTGCTGCTGCAACTCGAACGGAAGGATCCGTCCCCGGCCGTTGACCTGGCCATTGAAATCCTCCGAAAATCTTTCGACCCTTTCAGCAAGAAACACTATAAAAAGCTCCTGCAAAAACACGATATCGGGGAGGAAGCCCTTCGGGAAGCCATAGGGGAAGTGGAAAAGCTCAACCCAAAACCCGGCGGTTCCTATTCTGGCGGCACCAAAATCGTCGAACACGTGGTCCCGGATTTTACCATCCGGATTGTAGACGGGGAGCTTGAATTGAGCCTTAACGGCAGGAATGCCCCTGAATTGCACGTATCCCGGGAATACAGCAATATGCTGGCGGGGTATAAGAATGCCAAAGACAAGTCGAAACAGCAGAAGGATGCCGTGCTGTTTATCAAGCAGAAACTCGATGCTGCCAAGTGGTTTATCGACGCTATCAAGCAGCGGCAGCAAACCCTGTACGTGACCATGAATGCGATCATGGAATACCAGCGGGAATATTTTATGACCGGCGATGAGCGCAACCTGAAACCGATGATCCTCAAAGATATCGCCGACCAGATCGGGATGGACGTTTCGACTGTTTCCCGGGTGGCCAACAGCAAATATGTGGACACGCCCTATGGGACCCGCCTCATCAAGGAGTACTTTTCTGAATCCATCAAAAACGAACAGGGGTAAGATGTCTCTACCAAGGAGATCAA
>CAXQQM010000271.1:0-11226 GCA_964226055.1 Robiginitalea sp.
AAGCGGTGGCCGCGGAGATCGAGGCGCTTGGGTAACCTGCCCGGCATTTCGGTAAACCACAAAAAACCCGGCTTTCACAACAAAATACAACCGTTTGTCGATTTTTTGGGGTACTTACTGTCGTGAATACGTAATATTGTAAGTAAATTCTTTAATCAGGTGATGAAAAGACTTCTTACAGTTGTATTCCTGTTTGTCGGCCTGGCAGCCTTTGCCGAAGTGCCCGGGTCGGAAAAACAGGTCCTGGTAGACCTCTACGAGTCTACCAATGGCAAGCACTGGGTTCGTAAATGGAACCTGCAGGATCCGGTGGACACTTGGTATGGCGTTACCGTCCGGGACAACCGGGTTGTCGGCATCGAATTGTTCCACAACAACCTGATGGGGCCGCTGCCCGAGAGCCTTGGGCAGCTCCAACAGCTGGAGACCCTGAATGTGGCCTTCAACAACCTGACCGGCCAGCTCCCGGCCTCGATCTTTGAGCTCCGGGAACTCCGTGTACTGAAACTGGAGATGAACCGGCTGAAAGGCGAATTGCCAGAAACCGTCGAAAAACTGAGCGAACTCCGGGAATTGTCGGTGTTCAATAACTTTTTATCCGGGCGGATCCCCAATGGGATCGGTTCCCTGAAAAGGCTGGAAGTACTCAACCTATCCAGCAACCAGTTTTTCGGGCGCATCCCGGAATCCATCGGCGAGCTCAACAACCTGCGGGCCCTGGGCCTGTTTGAAAACCAATTATACGGGGATATCCCCGAGAGCATGGGCAACCTGGCCCAACTCGAGGAACTCGTGCTGTCCAACAATCGTCTGGGAGGTGCCATCCCGGAATCGTTTGGCCGGCTGGCGAGCCTGGAGGTACTGCAGCTCCAGAACAATGATTTCAATTCCTACCGGAACCTGGCCAATATGCAGACGGATAAACTCCTGGTATTCGATTACGACGAGGAGGAATCGGAAATCGACTTCAAAAACTTCGACTTTTCGCGGTCCCGAATGGCCGACACGAAATTTGAAGACGACGTAGACAATTAGCAGTTTAAGGTTAATTCATTAGAACGTAGCTGTTTGGGTGCCCTGGGCACCCTTTTTTTATTGGGGCCATTTAAGATATATTTAACGGAGGACGATTAAACTAATGGATAGTTTTGCGGTCTAATCCCCTGTCTAATCAACCCTCATGGATAAAAGAAAAATCATTTTATCGGTCCTCGGTATCTTGCTGATCGTGCTCTCGGTCTATGCGGCCCAGGCGATTATCAGTAGCCGGACCACACCAACTTCCCGACCCAGCAAGGTGGTCAAGACCGTCTTTGTAGATACCGTAAACAATACGACGATACCGATCATCGTCCCGGCCAACGGGACACTCGTGGCCAGGAACCGCGTGGAGCTATACTCCGAGGTGCAGGGGGTATTCCAGCGCAGCGGCAAACTCTTTAAGCCCGGGCAGAAGTACAGCCGGGGCGAGCGCATCATCACCATTGATGCGGCTGAATATCGTGCCAGCGTCCAATCGGCCAAGAGCAACCTGTATAACCTGATTACCTCGATCATGCCGGACCTCCGCCTGGATTACCCGGAGGTGAGCCCGAAATGGCAGGCGTACCTGACGAGTTTTGACCTGAATGACGTAACCCCGCCCCTGCCGGAAATGCCCGATGAGAAGGAGCGTTATTTTATATCCGGCCGCGGCATCCTCACCAGTTATTACAATGTAAAGAACATGGAGGAACGCCTGGCCAAATACACCATCCGCGCGCCCTTCAACGGGGTACTCACGGAAGCCCTGGTCACCGAAGGCACGCTGATCCGCTCCGGGCAAAAACTCGGGGAATTTATCGATACGGGCGTGTACGAGCTGGAGGTGGCGATCAGCAAGACCTTCAGCGACCTGCTCGAAATCGGCGAGGAAGTCGAACTCTCCAACCTGGAGGGTACGCGTACCTACCAGGGGACTGTTTCCCGGATCAATGCCCGGGTAGACCAGAATTCCCAGACCATTACCGCTTTTATCGAAGTCCGGGACCCTTCGCTCAAGGAAGGGATGTACCTGGAAGCCAACCTGAATGCCAAGGAGGAGCAGGATGCCATTATGATCGACCGGGGCCTGCTGCTGGACAACGACCAGATTTTTGTGGTCCGGGACTCCATCCTGGACCTGATGGACGTGAACCCGGTTTACTTTACCGACAAATCCGTTGTGCTCAAGGATGTGCCCGACGGGGTTACCATCATTTCACGACCTGTGGTCGGGGCCTATGCGGGCATGCTGGTAAAGGTGTATGAAGGGAATACCCAGACCAATTAACCGTATACAACCCATCCGATGCGCAATCTAATCTCCTATTTTATCAAGTACCACGTAGCCGTGGACGTGTTGATCATCGCCTGCGTAATCTTCGGGATTTACGGGGCCAAGAATTTGAACTCCTCCTTTTTCCCGCTGGTGGAGTCGCGGAATATATCCATCAACATCACCTACCCGGGGGCTTCCCCCCAGGAGGTGGAAGAGGGGATCGTCCTGAAAATCGAGGACAACCTCAAGGGGCTTGAAGGCGTGGAGCGGGTAACTTCCACTTCCCGGGAGAACAGCGGGACCATCAACGTGGAGATCGAAAAGGGGCGGGACATTGACTTTATGCTCCTGGAGGTCAAAAACGCGGTAGACCAGGTGCCGACATTCCCGTCGGGCATGGAACCGCTGATCGTATCCAAACTCCGACCGGTTCGGCAGACCATCAGTTTCGCAATCAGCGGGGAGCAAATACCATTGGCCACCCTGAAACAAATCGGCCGGCAGATCGAAAATGATATCCGCGGCATGGAAGGCATCTCGCAGATTTCCATTTCCGGCTTTCCGCAGGAGGAAATTGAGATCGCCGTTGACGAAAAAAGCCTGCTTGCGTATAACCTCACTTTTAACGACGTCTCCCAGGCAGTGGCCAATGCGAACATCCTGGTTACCGGGGGAAACATCAAAACGGATACCGAGGAATACCTGATACGGGCCAACAACCGGGCCTATTACGGGGATGAGCTTTCCCACCTGATTATCCGGGGGGACGCCTCCGGAACCACCGTCCGCCTGAGGGACGTGGCCACGATCCGGGACCGCTTTGCGGAGAGTCCGAACGCCGCTTATTTTGACGGGAACCTCGCGGTGGATGTAACCATCACCAGTACCAACACGGAAGACCTGATCACCTCGGCGGAAAAGGTCAAGGAATATATCGCCGATTACAACCAAAAGCACAACAACGTCAAGCTGGATATCGTAAGCGACCAGTCCAAGACGCTCAACCAGCGAACCCAGTTGTTGACCGAGAACGCTGTGATGGGGATGATCCTCGTGCTGATATTCCTTTCGGTCTTCCTCAATACGCGACTGGCATTCTGGGTGGCTTTCGGCCTGCCGATCTCGTTTTTGGGGATGTTTATTTTCGCGCCCATGTTCGATGTCACCATCAACGTCCTGTCCCTCTTCGGGATGATCATCGTGATCGGTATCCTGGTGGACGACGGCATCGTGATTGCGGAGAACATCTACCAACACTATGAAAAGGGTAAAAAACCGATCCAGGCGGCCATCGACGGCACCATGGAGGTGATCCCCCCTATTGTATCTGCCATTATCACCACCATCCTTGCATTTTCCATCTTCTTTTTCCTGGACGGGCGGCTGGGCGAATTCTTTGGGGAGGTATCCGTTATCGTCATCCTGACCCTGGCGGTATCCCTGGTGGAGGCCTTGATCATCCTGCCGGCCCACCTTGCACACTCCAAAGCGTTGCAGCCGCATAGCAAAAAGCCCAAGACCACCATGGGGCGCGCCTTTGCCAAATTGCGCGAAATCAACCGCCTGGGCGACCGCCTGATGATGTGGATGCGGGACACGGTCTATGTACCCGTCCTGAGTTTCGCCCTGAGGCACAAGATCCTCACCTTCGCATTTTTTATCGTTGCGTTCGTGCTGACCCTCGGCTCCATCGGGGGCGGGATCGTACGGACGGCATTCTTCCCGAATATCGCCAGCGATCGGGTTTCCGTAGAACTCACCATGCCGAACGGGACCAACGAACTGGTCACGGACTCCATCATCGACATGATCGAGGAAAAGGCGCTCATTGTCAACCGGGAACTCACCGAGCAGTATTTGCCGAATTCGGATGAAGAGATGTTCGAGAATATTATCAAGAGCGTAGGCCCCGGCTCTTCCCAGGCCTCCCTGACCATCAACCTGCTGCCCGGGGAGGAACGCCCGGATGAAGTCGGGTCGGACATCGTCTCCAACCGGCTCCGGGAACTCGTGGGCCCGGTTACCGGGGTGGAAAGCCTGATCTTCGGATCCGGCGGCCGCTTCGGGGGTTCGCCTGTATCGGTATCCCTCCTGGGGAACAACATTGAAGAGCTCAAGGGCGCCAAGGTGGAGCTCAAAAGCGCCATGGAAAACAATTCCCTGCTCAAGGACGTCTCGGACAACGACCCGGCGGGGATCAAGGAAATCCGGCTCGACCTGAAAGAGAACGCCTATTTGCTGGGGCTCGACCTGCGCACGGTGATGAACCAGGTTCGCGCGGGCTTTTTCGGGGCCCCTGTTCAGCGTTTCCAGCGTGGGCAGGACGAAGTACGCGTTTGGGTCCGGTACGACCGGACGAACCGTTCCTCTATCAACGACATGGATGAGATGCGCATCGTAACCCCGACCGGGGAACGCGTGCCACTCAAGGAAATTGCGAATTACGAAATCGTTCGGGGGGACGTGGCGATCAACCACCTGGACGGACGGCGCGAAATCCAGATTTCCGCGGATATCGCCGACGACGAAACCACCACGGCCACGGACATGTTGGCCTGGGTGCGCGGGGACGTCATGCCGGAAATCCTGTCCCGCTATCCCACTGTTTCCGTCTCGTACGAGGGACAGAACCGGGAAGCCGCCAAGACCACCGACTCTATGCAGACCGCCGGCCTGATCGTGCTCCTGCTCATCTATATTACCATCGCATTTACTTTCCGCAGCCTGAGCCAGCCGATCATGCTGATCCTGCTGGTGCCATTCAGCCTGACGGCAGTAGCCTGGGGGCACTGGATCCACGGCTTCCCGCTGAACATGCTCTCCTTCCTGGGGATTATCGCCTTGATCGGCATCATGGTCAACGACGGCCTGGTATTGATCAGTAAATTCAACGGCAACCTCCGGGGCGGCATGAAGTTCGACGACGCGATTTTTGAAGCGGGTAAATCCCGGTTCCGGGCAATTTTCCTCACTTCGATTACCACCATCGCGGGCCTGGCGCCCCTGCTGCTCGAGAAGAGCCGGCAGGCCCAGTTCCTCAAGCCTATGGCGATTTCTATCGCCTATGGAATTGGCTTTGCAACGGTGCTCACACTGTTGCTGCTCCCGCTTTTCCTCTCGTTTAACAACCGGGTAAAAGTAGGTGCCAAGTGGCTTAAGACCGGGGAACCTGTTTCCAAGGAAGAGGTGGAACGCGCCATCAAGGAACAAAAACAAGAGGAGGATCACGTGGCCGGGAAGGCCGGATCCCCCGAGTCACCCACACGAAGAGGTCCTTCCCGCAAACCGACCGAAAAGGTAGCCGAATATTAATTAGCATTGATGATACTACGTTTTACGATTCTATTTATTTGCCTGGGCTGGCTGATCCCCGCTGAGGCACAGGATTCCCTTTTGACCCGGGAGGACGCTGTGGCTGTGGCCCTGGAAAACAACTTCGGGATCCAGGTGGCACGTAACCAGGTGGAGATCGCGGGTAACAACGCAAGCATCCTCAATTCGGGCTTCCTCCCTACGCTCACTGGGCAGGCCGGGGCCAATTACAGCCGGAACGATTCCAGGACGGAATTCCCGGGGCAGGTGGATGAAGCCGGAAACCCGCTGCCGGACGTGGAACTCAACAATGCGGAAACCCAGCAGTACTCCGGCTCGCTCAACATGAATTACACGCTCTTTGACGGGATGGGACGGTTCTACAATTACAAGAGCCTCAAGGAACAGTACCGGCTCAGCGAACTGCAGGCCCGGGAAACCATTGAGAATACCATTTTGCAGCTATTCAGCGTGTATTTCGAAGTGGCCCGGCTTACGGAAAACGTCAATATATTTTCCGAGGCCCTGCGTATTTCCCGCGACCGGATTACCCGGGCGGAATACGCTTTTGAATTCGGCCAGAATACCAAGCTGGACATCCTCAATGCGGAGGTGGACGTGACCAACGACAGTATCAACCTTTTGAATGCCCGTCAGCAGCTGGCCAACGCCAGGCGCGACCTGAACGTCGTGATGAGCCGCGACCTGAATGAGGTGTTCCGGGTGGATACGATGATCCGGTTTACACCCATGCCTCAGGTAGAAGGGTTTATCGAGTCGGCCATGGAAAACAACGTCGCCATCCTGCAAACCGAACGGAACCTGACCATCAACGAATACGACATAAAGATCAACCGGTCCGGTTACCTTCCGACCATCGGGCTCAGCGGATCCTACGGGTGGAACCGGAGCCAGAACCCGCCGAGGATCTTCGGAAATTTCCAGGCACCCGGGACCAATAGCATCAGCTACAACCTGGCCTTAGGGGCAAGCCTTACGTGGAACCTCTTTGACGGGGGCGGCACAACGGTCCGGGTGAAAAATGCCCGGATCGCCTATGAGAACCAGGAACTGTTGCAGCGGCAGGTGGAACTCGAGGTGACCCGCGATATCCAGAACGCCCTGGCGATCTACGAGAACCGGCTGGAGATCTTCCATATCCAGGAGCAGAACGTCCTGACCAACCAGAACAACTTTGAGCGTTCCCGGGAACAATTCCAACTCGGCCGGATCACCTCTATCGAATTCCGGCAGGCGCAGATCAACCTGCTCAACGCCCAGACCAATAGGAACCTGGCCAAGTACGACGCGAAACTGGCCGAGTTGCAGCTGTTGCAGCTTACCGGACAGCTGCTGAACCTGGAGTTTTAAGAACTTGCTGGTTTTTTGCGGTGGGAAGACTTATTTTGAACACAGGGGGAAGACCGGGGGTATTCCCCTAAGGGTCAGGCCGCCAAATCAATCCGTATCTTCGCGGTATGGAAGAACACTTCTTTCAATGCCCCTATTGCTGGGAAACGATTTCGTTCCTCGTCGATACCTCTGTATCCTCCCAAACCTATATTGAAGACTGTGAAGTTTGCTGTAACCCCATTGAGATTGCAGTGGCGTGCGACGGTGCGGGCATCCGGTCCTTTGAGGCCAGGGTGCTGGGGCAATGATCCGGCCCGGAGCTACTGCTTACGTAACAGTTTTTGACCCATTTTTTCTTTACAGCTGCTTTGCCGTAATTTAGACACTTGATAATCCCCGAAAGCTACGTATGATGATGAGACTTTTCCGAAATATTCGCCTGCTTGTCCTGGCAGGAGGTTTAATACTTGTCGCCTGCCGCGATACGGACGGTCCGTCTTCCAATCGCGGAGACACCCAGCAGGTGGAGCAAGCAGCCGGGGACCAGGTGCCGGATAAATCCCGGGCCGATTCCCCGGAGGTGCCCGAGAACAGCGTACATCCGGATTCGGTTCCCGATGGTATGGTGTATATCCCGTCGGGTTCATTCCTGATGGGAGGGAAATCCGACCAGGCCAGCCCGGATGAATTGCCGCGGCGCTCCGTGCAGGTGGCCGGGTTTTATATGGACCGTACGGAAGTCACCAACCGGGAGTTTGCGGCATTTGTAGATGCAACCGGATATAAAACAGTTGCGGAGAAACCCATCGACTGGGAAGCGATGAAAACCCAGCTGCCGCCCGGCACGCCCAAGCCGCCCGACTCCCTCCTCCAGGCGGGTTCCCTGGTATTCCATTCTACAGACCGGCCGGTAGACCTCCGGGACCTGAGCCAGTGGTGGCACTGGACCCTGGGCGCCGACTGGAAGCACCCTGAAGGCCCGGAAAGCAGCCTGGAAGGGCGGATGGACCACCCTGTGGTACATATTGCATTGGACGATGCCCTGGCGTATGCCCGATGGGCAGGCAAACGGCTCCCGACCGAAGCGGAGTGGGAATGGGCCTCCATGGGCGGCCTGGAAGATCCCAAATACCCCTGGGGGGATGCGCCCATTGCGGAATCTGCAGACAAGGCCAATTTCTGGCAGGGGATATTTCCCTATAGCAATGAACAGGCCGACGGTTATCTGCGTACGGCCCCCGTGGGCACCTTTCCCGCCAACGGATATGGGTTGGTTGATATGGCCGGGAATGTCTGGGAATGGTGCCAGGATAAATACCGGTCGGATACCTACCAGCTGGAGACCACCCCCACTGACCGGGTGAACCCCCGCGGGCCGGATACCTCCTTCGACCCCAGCGAACCCCTTGCCGAGAAATACGTGATCCGCGGGGGCTCGTACCTGTGCAATGACAGTTATTGCAGTGGTTACCGGGTTTCCAGGCGGATGCGTGCCACCCGGGATTCCGCCTTTGGCCATACCGGGTTCCGTTGTGTAATGGACGCCGGGTAGTTTTCGAAGCCGAACTATAACCGGAAGCCGAACCATAACCGGAAGCCGGCCCATCCCCATAAACCGGTCGAACGCCCGGGTTACTATCTCCCGCTTCAGGTGCGGACTATGTAGTATTTTTTTATTTGCTTCTTGACGTAGAGGAACCGGGCGATCCCGATGGCCAGGAGGATAGGGGACATGGAAAGCAGGAAATATCCGAGCTCCGCGATTTCCTCCAGGACTGTCAGCTTGAGAATGGCCACCCCGGAACTCAGGAAAACTATAAACGTCCTGAAATATGCCAGGAAAGTCCGTTCGTTGGCCAGCCGGGTACGTTCTACAGCCAGGTCGTCCGAGCGGCTGAGGTCTAATCGTTTCTTTTTTGCCATGGTGACGCGCTTTGGTTGTCACCCCAAAGTTAACAGGTTAGGACAACTCCCTGGCGACCCTGCCTGTATTCAATCGGTAGATCAACCCAATCAGCAACACAATACCGCCGCCCAGGGCCCACGGGAAGTACGCTTTAAAGTTCTCGTTCCGCTCCGCGTCCCGCCACGCGGTAATTTCGTAATCGAAAGCCAGGAAGTTCGAAAGGACCAACAGCAGGGAAACGGCCAGGAAGCAGAGGACGGCTGACAGTAGCGGACGGGACCAGTCTTTGCGCCTGAGCATGCCGATAGCCCCGAAGAGCCAGAGCAGGTTCAGGAGGGTGAAAAGGGCGGCAAACAGCCGCAGGTTCGAATAAAAAATAACCTCCAGCATGTTGTGGGCCGGAAAGGTGGCACTGTCCACAATGCCCTCCCAGTAAAGTTTAAAAAGGAGCACATTGGGAAGGATGCTGATAAACAGGAAGAGGGATGAGGCAACGACAAAAAGCCAACCCCAGAACCGGATAAACCGGGACCCGGGGGACCTTGCCGGAATGTCGCTTTGGGATGTACGTTTCATAATCGCCCTGCATAATTACTATTTTCCCCCTGGGCGGCATGTGGTACAGGCTGGAATTAACGTTCCTTTAAGGTCAATATAGAATAGAAACCGGGTAAAATCGCTATTTCACAGGAAGGAAAGCACAACTAGTTTTGCAGAAAACTCGATGAGCTATGTCGAATATCAAATGGAATTACTGGATTCCTGTACTGGGCGTGGCCGCCATTGTGCAAAACCAGGGATCCTACCTCAATAACCGGGAAGAACGCCTGTTGGTGCTCTTTCATATCCTGACGGCCTTCTTTGGCCTGGCAGCCCTGATGCTGTCATTTATTTAGACGAGAAGCCGGACCAATATAAACAATACAGAGGGGCAGAGCAGGCACCCAACCCCCGTGTAGAACGTGGCAGTGAGGGCCCCGTATGGCACCAGGCGCGCATCCGTAGCCGCCAGCCCGGCCACCACGCCGCTGGTCGTCCCGATCAACCCCCCGAATACCATGGCCGAATGCGGGTTGTTCAGGCCGATATATCGGGCTACGAAGGGGGTGCCGATTGTGGCCGCCAGGGTTTTAACCACCCCGGCTGCCACGGAAATGGCGATGACATCCGAGGAGGCCCCCAGGGCCGTCCCGGTAACCGGGCCGACGATATAGGTACAGGCCCCGGCGGCAATCGTGGTGATATCCACCGGATTTGAAAATCCGAGGGCAAGGGCCACCATCGCCCCGGCGACAAATGCGATCAACACCCCGGAAAGCAGCGCGACCACCCCGGCCCGGCCGGCCTGCTTAATGGTTTCCAGGTCGGCGCCCATGGCCGTGGCTACCACGGCAAAATCCCGGAACATGGAACCCCCCAGGACGGCCATCCCGGCAAACAGCGGGTGGTCTGCCACCCCGCGCTCCCCTCCCAGGAAAGCCAGTCCCAACCCGATAAGTATCGCCAGGGCGGCCCCGGGAAGCCTGCCGCGGGTCAGGTAACGGGATATGGCGTAAGCAGCCCCCATGATCAGGCCCACTACCAGGAAGGCCAGGATCAGGCCGTTCTTTTCAATCAATGTTTCCATCCAATCCATTACTCCAGGGGTTTTTGGCTGCGGTCGGTTGGCCTGCCGATACGCGAAAGCAAGGGTACGAGCAGGTACCCGGCTATGGTGGCAGCCAGGCCGGCGAGTATTGCCACCCAGCCGCCCCCAAAAGCGGCATGGACGTTCAGGGTAGCTGCCATCGCTACAATAATCGGGATATACATGGCGCTCCAGAAGGCAATTCCCGATTCAGTGGTATTGGAAAACCCACCCTTTTTACGCAGGTACAGGCTCAGGAGCATCAGCAGGAACATCGCGAAGCCCACCCCGCCGATATCCCCGGGGATACCGATTAATTCCCCCAGGAGCAGCCCCAGGAATTTACCGGCCAAAAAGCAACCGCACAACAAGGCAACCCCATATATTTTCATCCGGTGGTATCTGAGGGGTTAAAAGAGTCTTTCAGGGCGTTTTTGGTGACCTTCCCCAGCACGTTTCGGGGCAATTCATCCACAAACAGGTAACGGCGTGGGGTTTTGTATCCCGGCAGGCGCGTTTTCAGCCACTCCGTCAGTTGTTCGGTATCCGGTTCCCGGTCACCGGGGACGATGGCAGCCCCGATGATCTCGCCCCACTCCAGGTCGGGGACCCCTACCACGCCGCAGTCTTCTACCTGCGGATGGGTCCGAAGGACTTCTTCGATCTCCAGGGCGGATATCTTGTACCCCCCGGATTTGATGATGTCCACGGAATTCCGGCCGAGGATGC
>CAXQQM010000272.1:0-5155 GCA_964226055.1 Robiginitalea sp.
TCCACCGCCCTCTTTTTCTGCCCGATGGCCGAACGCGATGTCCGTTGGCAGCAGGCCGATGTATTCAACCCCGGGGCTGTTGTCCGCAACGACACGGTATTTTTGTTGTTTCGCGCCGAAGACGACCCGACGGCACGCCTGGGGGAACGAACTTCCCGGATCGGGTTGGCCTGGAGCACGGACGGGTTGAATTTTGAACGTTATCCGGACCCCGTGCTCTATCCCCGCCCAGGCATGCATACGCAGTGGGACTACCCGGGGGGTGTGGAGGATCCGCGTGTGGTGGAACTTGAAGACGGCACCTACCTGATGCTGTATACGAGCTGGAACCGGGACGTCGCCCGGCTCTCCAGCGCCACATCCCCGGACCTGGTCCACTGGGAAAAACACGGGCCTGTATTCGAGGATGCCCACGGCGGGGCCTTCCTGGACCATTGGAGCAAATCGGGTTCGGTGGTTACAGAACTCCGGGACGGGCGGCTGGTCGCCAAAAAAATCGACGGCCAATACTATATGTACTGGGGGGAGCTCTTTGTCAATGTGGCGACCTCCAAAGATGGGTTAGACTGGGTTCCGCTTACAGGCGGGGATGGGGAATTGATCAAACCTTTTGTGCCCACATCCGGACAATTCGACAGCCACCTGACCGAACCCGGCCCTCCGGCACTGTACACGGATGCCGGAATCCTCCTCCTTTATAACGGTAAAAACCTGAATGGCGAAGGGGCCGGCACGGAAACGCCCCAAGGCAGCTATTGCGGCGGGCAGGCACTTTTCAGCCGGGACAACCCGGCCCAATTCCTGAGGCGGCTGGAAACGCCCTTCATCTGCCCGAGCCTGCCCCATGAGGTGAGCGGGCAATACCAGGCAGGGACGACCTTTATCGAAGGGCTTGTGCAATTCAAAGGCCGCTGGTTCTTATATTACGGCACGGCGGACTCCATGGTTGGGGTGGCCGTCAGCGACCAAAAACTGTAACTCCCGGAAGTGAAACATTTGTTTTATCCTGCTTGCTGTTACTGCATCCTGCTATTCTCCATGTCGGGATGCGCCGTGGAGGAAAGCGAGCCTGCCCCCTCCCACCCCAACATCCTTGTGGTCCTCACCGACGACCAGGGGTGGGGCGACCTGGGCATCAACGGCAATTCCAATATCCGCACCCCAAACCTGGATAGCCTTGCTATATCCGGGGCGCGCTTTGAGCATTTTTATGTCCAGCCGGTTTGTTCGCCTACCCGGGCAGAAATCCTGACCGGGCGCTATGCGGCCGGATTGGGCGTTTACAGTACTTCAGCCGGGGGAGAACGCATGGATCCCGGTGTCCCCACCCTGGGCGATGTATTTCTGGAAGCGGGTTACCGGACCGGCCTGTTTGGCAAGTGGCACAACGGGTCGCAGCCCCCATACCACCCGAATTACCGCGGGTTCGATGAATTTTACGGATTTGCCTCCGGCCACTGGGCCCATTATTTCAGCCCGGAACTCGAGCGCAACGGCCAGTTTGTCCGGGGGGAGGGATACCTGGCCGATGACCTTACGGGCCGCGCCATCCAATTTATGGACACCGAGGATCCTCGCCCCTTCCTGGCTGTGTTAAGCTTTAACACCCCCCATAGCCCGATGCAGGTTCCCGACCCCCATTGGGATGCCCTGCAAAACCGCCCGTTGGAGATGCGGCACCGGGAACCCCGACTGGAGGACACGCTCTTTACCCGGGCGGCCCTCGCCATGGTTGAAAACATCGATACGAATGTCGGGAAGATCCTGGAGTTCCTGGAACAGTCCGATACCCGGCGGGAAACCATCGTAGTCTTTCTATCGGATAATGGCCCGAACAGCTTTCGATGGAATGGGGGGATGAAAGGCCGGAAAGGCAGTACGGATGAGGGAGGGGTACGCACGCCCCTGCTTATCAGCTGGCCGGGTACAATACCCCGGGAACTCCGGGTACATACCCTGGGGGGCAGCGTGGACCTGCTGCCTACACTCGTCGGGTTAACCGGCATCCCCGGGACCCGCCCAGCCTGGGACGGCCAGGACCTGAGTGCCGCAGTGCTCGGAAAGCCAAATTTTCAAAGGGATGGTTATCTATACAATTATTGGAATGGCGCTTTAAGCCTGCGATCGCGGGATTTTCGCCTGGATGACGAAAACCGGTTATTCGATATGCAACGGGACCCCGGGCAAAACACCGATGTGTCCGCGAAGTACCCGCAGGCCTACGACTCCCTGCAGGAAGCCAAATCGGCCTGGCTGTCCTCCGTGGTCCCTCAAAAATTCCCGGAGCGTCCCTTTACCGTCGGGTATCCCGGGGCAGGCCGAACGGTTTTGCCGGCACGGGACGCCACCGTACCCGCGCCCCTGCGTCGTAGCAACAAGTACCCGAATGCGAGCTATATTACCGGATGGCAGGATGAAGAAGGCCTGGTTTACTGGCCCGTTGAGGTTTTGTCCGACGGCACCTATGAAGTCACCTGCTATTATGCATGCCCGGAAGCTGCCATCGGCTTGCCGGTACGTATCGGGTCCGGGCAGGACACGACTGGGACGCGGATTGATACGGCATTCGATAGCGAGATATACGGTGCGGAACAAGACCGCGTCCCGCGGATTGAATCCTATGCCAAGGATTTTCGCGAACTGAAATTGGGCAGGCTGAAATTACAACAGGGGGTGGATACACTCCGGCTCCGGGCAGGCCCCTTTCCCGACAAGGCCTACTGGGAGCTGCAACGGCTCGTCCTGGAGAAAATCGATTAGTCTTTTAACCCGCGCAGGAATTCCAGGCTTTCGGGGACCTGTTCCAGCACACTTGACGACTCATCCTCGATAAACATATATTGGATCCCGAGTTCCGCCCCGCGGCGCACCAACCCGGCCACGTCGATCTGACCGGTACCCAGCACCACATTGGTCTCCACGTCTTCGTGCCCGCTGGTATTCCCGGTGACGCCCTTTTCCAGGTCTTTCAGGTGCATCAGCACAAACTTGTCCGGATACCGGTTGAGCAGTTCCATCGGGTCGGCCCCGCCGTGCTTCACCCAGTAAATGTCCATTTCAAAGTCAAAATGTTCTGCCTGCCGGGCCATCAGGTCAAAGAGCGTCCCGTCGCCGTACGGCCGGAATTCATACCCATGCGCGTGATACGCCAGCTTTAGCCCGGCATCTTCCAGGATACGCCCGGCCCGGTTGAAAACCGCTATCGCCTTTTCGGTATCCTCCAGGCCAAATGCATCGCCCTGGTGCGGGATCCATGCGCACATCACATAAGAGGCCCCGAACGATCGCGCCTTTTCGACCAGGGAGGCCGGATCCTTCTCCAATTCCTCAAAGGAGGCACCAATGCTCGCTACCTTCAAACCGTATTTGTCGAGCAATTGCATAAATTCCTCCTGGGGCATTCCATAAGTCCCCCCCCCTTCTATATAGGTAATCCCCCAATCCCGGATTTGGGCCAGGGAACCCTCCACATCCTCACTGAACTGGTTCCTGAGGCTGTAGAGTTGCAGCCCGAATTCCTGGGCTCCTGCCTGGAAAGGCCCGGACACGAATAACAATGCGGTTACTATTAATATCTTGTAAAATCGTCTCATCAGTTTGAAGTTTTATAATTATAAGGTATTCTCGTATTGAAGACATCAAAGCCGTTTCCCGGGTCCGGGTTCCATGCCAATTCCGGGCTCAATACGTGAAAATAGGCAATTTCCATATCCGCAACATTTCATTTCAAATTTTAACATATTAGAAGTTTTTTGATAAAAAAACATCCGACCCCTCGGATAGTTCGGGCGAATTTTAGTAATATTAACACTGTTTTTGGGTTATTTTAACGTTCAAGCGAAAACGTTTGCGGCTCAAGTTCGAATTAAACAAGTGTAAATCAAACATTTAACTAACTTAACAACTTAAACATTATGATTCGAAGCGCTGATTCGAATTCGAAGAAACTCAACTGGTTTGTAGGTGTTTTCTTCGGGTTCATTTTGATGTTCTCATGTTTAGGAATTCAGTCGTTGCGCGCCAATTCCAAAACATCGACTAAAGCAGAAGTACCTATACAGAATACCGTATCGGGTACCATTGTCGATTCCTTTGGAGTCCCGCTGCCCGGAGCCAACGTTGTGGTGCAGGGTACCACCCGCGGAACCCAGACGGATTTCGACGGGAACTTTTCCATCGAAGCCGATGGGGATGACGTCCTCGTGGTAAGCTACCTGGGGTATGTTACGCAGAACGTGCCCGTTAACGGTCGTTCCACCGTCAATATCACGATGGCGGAAGACTCACAGGCCCTGGACGAAGTAATTGTCACGGGGTATACCACGGAGACCAAACGGGAGACCACCGCAGCGGTTTCCATCGTTAAAGCCGAGGAACTGGCAGCCATCCCATCCGGTAACGTCGAGCAGCAGCTCGCCGGTCGGGTTGCGGGTGTTACGGTTGTGACCAACGGTCAGCCGGGTACCGCCAGTCAGATCCGTGTTCGCGGATTTGGGGCTTTTGGAGGTAACGAACCGCTCTATGTAGTGGATGGGGTACCGATCAACGACATCTCCTTCCTGAACCCGGATGATATCGAGACCACCACCGTACTTAAAGATGCAGCTGCAGCCTCCATTTACGGGGCGCGTGCCGCCAACGGGGTAATCGTCTATACCACCAAGCCCGGAAGAAGGAACCAGAAAACGGAAATCAATATCAATATCCAATCAGGTGTTACCGACCCGAACGTGGCCGGTTCCCCTGAAATGCTGAACCCGCAGCAGATGGCCGAGTATACGCATATCGCGTACCGGAACAACGCAGCGGCTACAGGAACTACGCCTCAGTATACGCACCCTCAATACGGGTCCAATGCCACGCCGACCTTCCCGGATTACCTGCACGCAGACGGGCAGAACGGGGTAAGCGAAAGCGATATCAACCTGGCGCAAATCCGGGCCAATTACGAGGCCGATCCGGAAAACGTCTTTTTGATCCGCCCGAACCTCCAGGGTACGAACTGGTATAAGGAAATCACCCGACTGGCACCTGCCACGCGTATCAGTGTGGGCTTCCGCGGGGGTAATGAAAACGGGCGCTTCTACGCCGGCCTTGGGATGCAGTCCCTGGACGGGGTGCTGCTCGAAAACGAGCAGGATCGTTTCACGGCCCG
>CAXQQM010000273.1:0-6591 GCA_964226055.1 Robiginitalea sp.
TATCGCCATCCTGAAAGCCCCCGGTTTTTCGGGCAATGATGTCCGGAATATCTTTATGAGCCAGGCGCTGCTTATCGGCCTGGTCGGGGGGATCCTCGGCCTGGTTATCGGTTTCGGCCTGAGCCAGCTCATCGATTCCCTGCCATTTAACACCGAGGCGCTGCCCACCATCAGTACTTTCCCGGTAAACCACAATCCGCTTTATTACGGAATCGGGATTGTCTTCGCGCTGATTTCAACTTTCATCGCCGGGTATATGCCCTCGGCCCGGGCGAGGCGGATCGATCCCGTGCGTATCATCCGGGGAAACTGAAAGGCGTATGACACCGGTTATCGAAGCCAGACATATCGACAAGTTTTTTACCAGCCCCGTGGAATTCCACGTCCTGAAGGATATCACATTTCAAATACCGCCAGGGGAATTCACCAGCATCATGGGGAAATCGGGATGTGGAAAATCCACCCTGCTTTACATCCTATCTACCATGGATACGGATTACCGGGGGGAATTGCTGCTCAAGGGGGAACTACTCAGCGGGAAACCCCAAAACCGCCTCTCCCGGATCCGCAATGAGAACATCGGGTTCGTCTTCCAATTCCATTATCTGCTGGGGGATTTCAGCGTGCTGGAAAATGTCATGCTGCCCGCCCGCAAGCTGGCGCGCAAAAGCGAGGCGGAGATCCGTCACGATGCGCATGAAAAGCTCCGGATGCTGCATATTGAACACCTGGCTTTGAAAAAAGCCTCCCGTATCTCGGGGGGTGAAAAGCAACGGGTGGCGATAGCCCGCGCCCTTATAAACGACCCGGCTATCCTGATGGGGGATGAACCAACCGGGAACCTGGACAGTTACAACTCAGAAAATGTATTCCAGATTTTTAAGCAACTCAAGGAAGAGAAAGGTTTGTCCCTGCTGATCGTCACCCACGACGAAGACTTTGCGAGCCGTACCGACCGGATTCTCGAAATGGACGACGGCAGGATCGTGGGTGGGAATCCCTGATTCAGGGGGCGTTTCATTCGTACCGGCGAACTTTGCGCCTGAGTTCCAGGATTTCCTGCTGCAAGTGATCCATCCTATCCAACAACTGCTGCACGGCCCTGAGGCCCTGCGGGCCGATATCCAGGTCGCGGTGCAGCCGGACCATGCGTTCCAGCACCTGTAATTCGTCCGGGGGGATGGCCGGGGCCTCCCCGACTTTTTCGATACGGACGAGTTCTACTTCCTGTAACTCGTAAACAAATTTTTCGTCCAGGCAGTGGCCCTCGCAAAAGTCCCGGAGCAGGATATATGTTTCTTTGGTCATGTCGCTACAGATTCGTTTTCTTCAGTTCTTCAAAGAGTTGGCGTTGCTGGTCGGTCAGCTTTTCAGGCAGGGTCACCTGGTAGGTCAGGACCAGGTCGCCAAAACGGCCTTCTTTTTTATACACCGGGAAGCCTTTCCCTTTCAGCTTTACCCGGGTATCGTTCTGGGTGAGCGGCCTGACTTTCATCTTCGCCTTGCCGTCAAACGTTTCCACGGTGATGGTGCCTCCCAGTACAGCGGTGGTCAGTGGAATTTCCACCGTGCGGTACAGGTTGGGCCCCTCCCGGCGGAACGGGGTGGAATTTCGCAGGGCGAAGGTGATATACAAATCCCCGTCAGGTCCCCCATTGCGTCCCTGACCGCCATATCCGCGGATCCGGATGGTCTGTCCGTCCTCGATCCCGGCCGGGATGGTAATGCGGATATTCTTCCCGCCGACAGTCAGCGTCCGTTTGTGCGTCTCATACACATCGCGTAAATCGAGTTCGAGGCCAGCACGGAGATCCGCCCCCCGGAACCCCCTCCCGGTGGATTGTCCTTCGCCCCGGAACCCACCGAACATGGACTCGAAGAAATCCGAAAAATCGTGTTGGTCGCCCCCGCTGTAGGTATAGCCCCCAAACGGCTCGCCGCTTTCCGGGCCGCCCCGGCTCCCCCTCGCCTTCCGGGCTTTTTCAAACTCCTCGGCGTGCTGCCAGTCCTTCCCGTACTTATCGTATTTCTTGCGCTTCTCCC
This sequence comes from Robiginitalea sp., assembly GCA_964226055.1. GTDB lineage: Bacteria > Bacteroidota > Bacteroidia > Flavobacteriales > Flavobacteriaceae > Robiginitalea. The sequence continues at coordinate 2,044 of CAXQQM010000273.1, forward strand.
GGTCACTGAGGACTTCATGCGCCTCGTTGATTTGTTTGAATTTGATCTCGGAACCGGCATCGTCGGGGTTCAGGTCCGGGTGGTATTTCCGGGCGAGTTTCCGGTAGGCCTTTTTGATCTCGCTTTCGCTGGCCTTTTTGTCCACCCCGAGGACTTTGTAGTAATCGATGAATTCCATGTATCCTTTCAGCCTGTTTGGAATAATTATACAAAAAAAATCACTTGGTTTTCATAGCTCGCGAAGCATCCTGTAGAGAGCGTATTGAGAGCGGACCTCCGGCTGCCCGGGCCTCGGGGTTTGGTAGGAATTCGTTCCGTCAGCATCCTGTATGCGCGCCTTGACATTGTCGGCAAGCTGGATATCCAGTACCCGGTTCAGTTCTTCGAATACCCCGGTGGAATGGACTGGCACGAGGACTTCGACGCGACGGTCCAGGTTTCGCGTCATCCAATCCGCACTCCCCATATAGAGCCTGGGTTTGCCGCCATTTTCGAAACGATAAATCCGCCCGTGTTCCAGGAAACGGTCCACCACGCTGGTCACAAAGATCTGGTCGCTCAGCCCCGGCACCCCGGGCAACAGGCAGCAAAAGCCCCGGACGAGCAAGCGCACCGGTACGCCGGCTGCGCTGGCCTCGTACAAAAGGTCGATCATCCCGCGGTCTTCCAGGCTGTTCATTTTTGCGGTAATACCTGCCGGCAGTCCGTTGGCGGCATTGTGGATCTCCTTCCGGATCATTTCGGTGAATTTTTCCCGGGTATTGAATGGGGATACCAGCAGTTTGTCCAGTATGGGCTCCTGCCGGGTATCCTTCAGGAAATTAAAAACGGCTTCCAGGTCGGATGTCAGGTCCTCCCGGGCCGTCAACAGGGCGTGGTCCGCATAGATCTTAGCTGTTTTCTCATTGAAATTCCCGGTTCCGAAATAGGCATACCTGCGGATGGAGCCCTGCGATTCCCGGGAGATCAGCAATACCTTGGAGTGTACTTTGAGGTTGGGGAAACTATATATTACGCGGGCTCCGTGCTTTTCAAAAGCCTTGCCCCACTCCAGGTTGTTCTCCTCGTCAAACCGGGCCTTTGCCTCTACAAAAATGCTGACTGCCACACCGCGGCGGATGGCCCGAATCAGCGCGCGGGCCAACCGGGAGTCCGAGGCAATCCGGTACAGGGAAATATCGATACTGCGTACCCGGGGATCCCCCGCCGCCTGCTCAACCCAGTGGATTATCTGTCCAAAATCCTGGTAGGGGAAGTGTATCAGCAAGTCTTCCTGGTCGAGGATATCAAACAGGTTGCTGCCAGCGGGGATCCGCGGGTGATGCAGTGGGGGCATCGACTGGTACTCCAGGGGGTCGCCCACCGGATTCGGGAAATTCATGAAATCACTGAAATTGTGGTATTTGCCCCCGGGAAACAGGTCGAGCCTGCCCAGGCCCAGGTCCTGCCGGAGTGACTTCACGAGTTCAGGCGGCATGCGTGCGTCGTAGAGTAGCCGGGTGGGCTGTCCCTGGGATCGTTTTTTCAGGGATTGCTGGATTTCCTCTACCAGGGATTGCTCCACCCCTTCTTCGTCCAGGTACAATTCGGCATCCCGTGATATTTTTATACTGTAAATACTGCCCGGGTCCGTATCCAGGCTGGATAGCCCGGATAATACCCATTTTAACAGGTCTTCCAGGATTTGGAAACGATGAGCGCCGGAGCCCGGCAGCGGCACAAAGCGTTCGGGAAACGCCGTGGTGGCCGGGAAATACAACCACTGGCCCGATTGGGGGTCACGAAGAACCAGATAGGAATCGCCATCCCCCAGGAAAGGCCGGCTGCCCGACGGACCGAGTTTCATATGGAAGTCACCGGCGATCTGCTCCCTAAAAAATTGATCGGCCCAGTTCCGATCCCCGGTCGAGAGCTGCCGGTGATCCACCAGATAAATATTGTGCGATTCCAGGGCAGGGAGAATCTCCTCCCTGAATATCCGCCCGAACGCCTCCTGTTGACGGTGGACCTCGGACAGGATGGCCTTCAGTGTTTTGTTGGGCCGCATGGAAAGCCGTTTGCGCAGGCGTTTGTCCACTTGCTTCAGCTGGCGCAACTTGGAGACGCGGACCCGGAAAAATTCATCGAGGTTGGACGAGAATATTGCCAGGAACCGCAACCTCTCGAAAACGGGTACTTCCGGGTCTGCCGCTTCCTGCAGTACGCGGTGGTTGAAGCACAACCAGTCGATATCGCGATGGCGGTAACGGGGTTGCTGTTTTTCGGGAGTGGAGTGCTTTTCCATAATTCGCCAGGGGTGAGTTGCCATCTACGGCTGCTTCCTATTTTAATAAGTGGTTTTGACGGATAATTATCGCCGGTGAAATTACCAAATACCCGGCTTCCCAACGGATGGAAACGCATGGATTTTGGCAACCAAAGGGCCGATCCCGCCGACTTTCACAGAATTCCTTTAAAAAGGTTTGGCAAGGAGGGAAAAAGGGGGTTATATTTGTGCCGCTTATTCCAGGCCACGTGGCGGAATTGGTAGACGCGCTACCTTGAGGGGGTAGTGTCCTCTGGACGTGCTGGTTCGACTCCAGTCGTGGTCACTTAAAGCGCGAACCCCGCTCTCGAAAGAGAGTGGGGTTTTGTTTTTCCCAGAAGCCGTCAAGAGCTCGCTCTTGTAAGGGGTCTGGGAAAAACAAAACCCCGGCTGGCATAGCCAGCGGGGGGTGAGGATTTTCAGGCGGGAGCACATTCTGGAGCACCGAGCGCAGCGAAGGTACCCCAGTGGGGGGGCTGCAGAGCGCAGCGAAGGGACCCCAGGCGGGGGGCACAGCGCAGCGAAGGTACCCCAGGCGGGGGGCAAAGCGCAGCGAAGGTACCCCAGGCGGGGGCTGCAGAGCGCAGCGAAGGTACCCCAGTCGGTACGGATGATATTCGCATTTCGCCCGATTCCTTACCTTAGGCCATTCAATCCGAATTGCCAATGGGAAAACAAATCGTCGTTATCGGCGGGGGTATCATGGGCCTTTGCAGCGCATACTACCTGTACCGCGACGGCCATGAGGTCACTGTAATCGATCAATCCGGTATGGATGCCGGGGCGTCATACGTAAATGCGGGGTTCCTGACACCCAGCCATATCGTGCCGCTGGCGGCCCCCGGGATGATCCGCAAAGGCCTTATGTGGATGTTCGACAGCAGCAGTCCCTTCTACATGAAACCCCGGTGGGACCCGGACTTTTTCAGGTGGGCCTGGTACTTTTACCGATCGTCCACGCCGGATCGGGTGGCACGGGCCATGCCCCTGATTGCCGAGATCAACGTCCTCAGCCGGGAGCTCTACCAGGAGCTCCACAAAAGCGGCGACCTTGGAGATTTCCAGCTTGAAAGCACGGGCCTGCTGATGCTTTACAAAACGTTGGCAGCCGCCCATTCGGAACGCCGGGTAATGGACCGGGCCATCGATCTCGGCCTGGAAGCCACTGCGTTGACGCGAAAAGAACTGGACGCCCTGCAACCCGGCCTGAGCCCGGAAATCGAGGGCGCTATCCACTACTTGTGCGACGGCCATACCACCCCAGTGGAAATTATGCCAAAATTGAAGACATTCCTGGAAAAAGTCGGCGTACGGCTCGTCCCGGGGACCCCCGTAGATGGATTCGCAACAGATAACAATCAAATCCTCGCTGCGAGGTCGGGCCAACGAGAATTCCCGGCGGACGAAGTAGTCCTTGCCTCAGGCTCCTGGAGCCCGGAACTCGCCTCCCGACTGGATCTGAAACTTTCCCTCCAGGCTGGCAAAGGTTACCGGATTGACCTGCACCGGGAAACCCCGGTACGCTACCCGGCAGTCCTGATGGAATCCAAGGTTGCCGTAACGCCAATGCGCGGCTTTACCCGCCTGGCCGGAACCATGGAATTCTCGGGCATCAACCACGATGTCCGACCCAACCGGGTGGCGGCAATAGCGCGTTCTGCCGAATCATATTACCCGGAATTACGGGTCAGCGAAGAAGAACAGCGGGAAGCTGCCTGCGGCCTCCGCCCGGTTAGCCCGGATGGACTGCCTTACATCGGCAGGACTTCCCGTTGGAATAACCTTTCCCTGGCCACCGGACACGCTATGATGGGATGGAGCCTGGGGCCGGTTACCGGTAAGCTGATAGCCGAGGTGATATCGGGCAAAAACCCTTCTCTTTCCCTGGAATCCTTTAGTCCGGACCGGCGATTTACATAAATTGTTCAACCTTCAAAAGGAATCGCCAGGGCCGGGAACGATCGATTTTATCGATATTTTAACGCACGGGGTATGCAGCGTATCCTTAATTTTAATATTTTTGTTTAAGTTTCTAATAAAATAAATGAACAGCGTTAAGCAATCTTTCGGCATCCGGGACCTTGAAAATTTAAGCGGGATCAAGGCACATACCATTCGCATCTGGGAAAAGCGATACAACCTGCTGGAACCCGAGCGGACGGCAACAAACATCCGTACATACAGCCTGTCGAGCCTCCAAAAGCTCCTGAATGTTACCCTCCTGTACAACAACGGCCTCAAAA
>CAXQQM010000274.1:0-4894 GCA_964226055.1 Robiginitalea sp.
TCCACGTGGCCGAGCAGTTTACGGGGATCCCCGGCGTATTCGTCGACATCAAGGATGCCATAAAAGGATTTAACATGATCATGGACGGGGAACTCGACCACCTGCCCGAGGCTGCTTTCAACCTGAAAGGGACTATTGAGGAAGCCATCGAAGCCGGGGAGAAAATGTTGGCTGAGGCCTGATCTGCAGATTAACTGAACCTGTATTTGTTATGCACCTAGAAATCGTCAGCCCTGAGGCAACCTTATTTTCCGGAGAGGTTACTTCCGTAACCGTCCCGGGCATCAACGGGGAATTCCAGATGCTGGAAAACCACGCCCCGATCGTCTCCCTCCTGCAAAGCGGGGAGGTCCGGTTTGCGGGAAATACCGGGTTGGACGAGGAGTTCGAGGATCGCTTTCGCAAAGGCCCCGATGGCAAAACCATCCTGCCTATACGGAGCGGCACCGTCGAGCTGAAAAACAACCGGGTGATCGTTTTAGCTGACTAATTCAATTACTATACATTTCCCAAACCCTGCTTCCCGACGGAGGCAGGGTTTTTTTGTCTTGCTGCAGATGCCTGAAGGCGGTATCTCCGATTGGCCTGCCGCAGAAAGTATCGGTTTATACCCGGCTGGTTTCGAAACCTGCCGAATTGGTATCTTTGGTTTATGACGGGACTACCGGAAAAATTGAGGGAAAAGATGGTGGCCCGCGAGCGGGAAGGGAACCTGAGGACCCTCCTGGGGCCCCGGGACGGGGTGGATTTCTACTCGAACGATTACCTGGGCTTCTCCGGCAAAACCGCGGCCGATTCCCCGGAATCCGGAGCGGAACCTACCCGGCAAACACCCCAGGGAACGCGGGGGGATGCCCCTTCCGATTCCGGCGTTGGCTTCACGGCCCACGGAAGCGGCGGCTCGCGGCTCATCAGCGGCAACCACCCCCTGTATGCGGAACTGGAAAATACCTTGTGCCGGGCACACCGCGCCGATGCGGCCCTGGTGTATAATTCCGGGTATGATGCGAATATCGGCCTGCTCTCCGCAGTACCCCAGCGGACGGATTATGTATTCTACGACCAAAGCGTGCATGCAAGTATCCGGGATGGCCTGGGGCTTTGCCCGGCAAGGTCCTACAGCTTTGACCACAACTCCCTGGGGAGCCTCACCCGCCGGGTGGCCACCGTACTGCCCGATGGGATCCCCCCCGGTTCTGAGGTGTATGTGGTAACGGAGACCGTATTTTCCATGGAGGGGGATGGCCCGGATCTTGAGGCCCTTACCGCGTATTGCGGGGCAAACCATTTTCGTCTCATCCTGGACGAGGCCCACGCCGTTGGGGTTATGGGCAAGTACGGGGAGGGGGCCGTGGCAGCTGCGGGCCTGGAAGACCGGGTTTTTGCCCGGGTCGTCACCTTCGGGAAAGCCGTCGGACGCCACGGTGCGGCCGTACTATGCGATTCGGAACTCCGGGAGTATCTGGTCAATTTTTCCAGGAGCCTCATCTATACCACAGCCCTTCCCCCACGAACGTTGGAATCCATCCTGGAGGCCTACGCGCATCTGTCCGGGGAAACAGGCAACCACAGGCGTGAAAGGCTCAGCGGGAATATCGAGTATTTCAGGCAGCATGCGAAGGCCCTGGGCCTTGACCAAGGGTTTTATACAGCAGGGGGCCCCATCCAAACTTACCGGGTTGGCGACTCCCTGGAGGCAGGCCAATTGGCGGAACGGCTCCAGGAAAAAGGCTACCTGGTAAAGGCCATCCGCTATCCCACAGTGCCCAGGGGCAGCGAGTGCCTCCGTTTTTGCCTCCACAGTTACAATTCAAAGGATGAAATCCTGTCAGTTTTAAGTATCTTGTCCAAGGAATTGAAAAGGGAGAAATAATGGATAACCGATTTGTGGTGTTGGAATCCTTTCAGCTGGTCGCAGACGCGGAAATCCTGAAGCTGAAGCTGGAATCCGAGGGCATCCCGGTCTTCCTGAAGGATGCGAATATCATGCAGGCCGAACCGTTTATTGCCACGGCAACCGGGGGGGTCAAGGTGTTGGTGGAAAAGGAAGATTTTTTACGCGCCAATGCGGTTTACGATGCCTTGCGGCAGTATGCCCTGGACAAAGACGGCAACCCGGTAACCTGCCCGAATTGCAAAGCCACCCGTAGTGAACGCTACTTTAAAAGGGAGAAGCTGCGGTACCGGCTTTTCCCATTTCTGGAACCGCCGCGCTACCGGTGCACGCAGTGCGGGATGATAACCGCTGCCGGTTCATGAAGCGAATCTTCGTCACCGGTATTTCCACGGAGGTGGGGAAGACCCTGGCATCGGCTGTACTGGTTGAGGCCCTTGGGGCGGATTACTGGAAACCCGTACAGGCCGGGGACCTGCATGCTTCCGACAGCCACGCCATCAAAAACCTTGTAAGCCACCCGAAAACGTTGATTCACCCGAACTCCTACGCCCTGAACACCCCCATGAGCCCGCATGCAGCGGCTGAAATTGACGGGGTTCGGATTGATCTGGACCAGATCCGGGAACCTGAAACGACCAACCACCTGGTCATCGAAGGGGCGGGCGGGCTGCTCGTCCCCCTGAATGATACGGATACCATCGCCGACCTGATCCGTCCCGGTTACGTCGTGGTGGTTGTTTCCCGCCACTACCTGGGAAGCATCAACCACACGCTCCTCACCCTGGAAGCTCTGAAAAACAGGGGGCACAAACCCTACCTCCTCTATAGCGGCGATCCGCATCCCACCACGGAAGCCATTATCGAAAGCAAGACCGGGGTGCCCGTCATCGGCAGGATCGAGGAGCTGCCCCGGGTAACCCGGGAGGAAGTTGCCCGGCTCGCGGCAAATCTTAGACCCGTGTTACGGGAATTCAAATTACTCTAAACGAATTTTTTCCCGCTCGTAAATGACCGCCTGTTCCACCGTATCCACTACCCGGTAATGAGATTTAAGAGAAGCCTGCATGTACGCGTTTTCCTCCCGGTGTTGTCTGTCAAATATGCGTTTGTTCAGGCGCGTAATTACCGTTGGCGGCCTGATGGAATCCATTAAATATTGCAACTCCAGCATGGCAGTTGGCCGCTGCGCATTGTAGTAAGGAAACATTTCGTCCTTACACAGGTTGCTTGGATGCGTGGCTGTTCGGACCGGAGGATATCGATCCAGCATCCAATAGCCGATGTGGTAGCCCAGAAACAGCACATTTTCGGTCTCTAGCTTATTCCTGCGCAAGTAGTCGGGGACCGAGAAGCCCTCACCGTTGTAATATTGGCCACGTTCATACCGATAGCGGGCCACATGCACATACTCCAGGGTGCTCTCCATGGGGATGAGCAACAAAATCAAAATCACGAGGCCCTTTTTTCCGGAAGCATGATGCAGCACCTTGAGTGATAGCGCAGCACTAAGCAGGATCACCAATGGCGGATAGAGTTGAATCAGATAGTGGGTGTTAATTCGTCCGCTTTGAAGGAAGGACCACAGGACACCCAGGGTGGTCAAAACCAGGCAAATAGTTTCCTTTCTCCGCATGCTTATACGTTTACTGCGTACTGCCCAGACCAAAAAAGACACTACGGATAAAGTAACGAGGATTGCCGCCATTGGGGAGCTTCCGGAACCCTGTGTATAGCCCAACGGGGCCAGGATTACAGAGTTCCACCAAATGTCCGTTTGGTCGCTTCGATAATAGGGATATAACGTAGACAGAATAACGGCCAGACCCGGCAGACCCAAGGCAACAATCCTTCCTACAGCCCTTGGGAATTTATACCGCTTAAATGAGTCAACCATCCACCAAATCCCCAGGAGAAAGACCACCATGCTAAAATTGATCTTGATCATAAGCGAAATACCCAACAGCGTACCCCCCAGCATCCAATTCATCAACCGATCCGCACCGGTGAGAATGACAAGTGCCGACATAAAGGCCGCCATCAGGATGTGTTCAGACATGACTCCCTGGATACTCCCAAAGAGGCTGCACAGGTAAATTATGCCAATTGCTGCCGCATATGCCAAACGCCTATCCGTAAACCTTTTTGCCAGCAGGTAACTTGAAAAACCAATCGAGGCAACCAGGAATGTGCCGGCCAGGCGGATTGCGATCAGGCTTTTTCCAAAGCAATAAATGACCCCTGCAAAAAAGAAAAAAGTGAGGGGCGGTTTTACATCCCAAAGCAGCGTATAGGGCAGATAGCCGTCAACCCACGCCTGGCCAACCAGAATGAACGTGCTCTCATCCCGATCGATGTAATCTCTGAAAAAAAAGGGAAACCGAAGAAGGAAGGCAATCAGGAACAGCACCGCGTACACCAGGTGGCCAGGAGGCATACGGAGCAGTTTTGGAGGCAAGGCCTTCATGGAAGTCATAGACTATTCCGCATTATTTGTGATCTTTGCAAGATATGAAATCGAACGGGCAGAATCGTATCGCACCTGAAAAAAGTCTTGTGGAACGGGACAGGAAACATCTGTGGCACCCGCTCACCCAACACAAGATACAGAGGGACCTTCTCGGAATAACCCGGGCTGAAGGCGCTATGATCTACGACGAAGCCGGGAAAGGGTATGTGGATGCCATCTCTTCATGGTATACGTGTGTTTACGGCCATTGCCATCCCTATATACTGCAGAAGGTATCCGATCAGATGCGGCGATTGGACCAAGTGGTTTTCTCCGGTTTGACCCATGAACCGGCGGTGCGCCTCTCAGAGGAACTCATTAAAATGCTCCCCGGGAATCAGAAGAAACTTTTTTTCTCGGATAATGGGTCCACCACCGTGGAAGTAGCTGTGAAAATGGCCTTGCAATACCACTTCAACCGGGATTCGCCGCGGAATGTAATCCTCGCCTTTGAAGACGGATTCCACGGCGACACCTTCGGTGCCATGTCC
>CAXQQM010000275.1:0-41488 GCA_964226055.1 Robiginitalea sp.
ACGACCTTATAGTTGGCCGATAAAATTACAAAATTCTCATTATCAATCCGGTAATCACGATTCTTTTTTAACAGCTCCACATAGCCGAGGGCAAAATCCCGGGACCGGAAACCGTGTACCACAACAAACTGGTCTTCCAGGTTGTAAATGTCCCGGGAGATCCGGTTCCGGTACCCGAGGTCCTTCAGGGATTTCTCAAGGTCTTCCATCAGCGCCAGGGCCTCTTTTTCCTGATGGCGCTTGAAGGGGAAGACCACCTTCCAGTTCTGGGTGCCGGGCGCGCTGAGCTCCTGGGTAAATTCCGTGGATTCCAGCTGGGGCAACTGCTCGGTGATGATTTGTTGCGCCTTGCGGCCTTCTTCGGTGTTCGGGTAATTCAGGGCCACGTAATTCAGGGCTTCCCGGAAATCCTCAAAGCCCTGCAGCCGCCCGATGGCATTGGCTTTCAGCAGCTCGAGTTTGGGGACAATCGGGTCGCCGGTAAACTGGGAAATGCTCTCCTCGCTGCCGGTGATGACCTCCAGGTAACGCTGCGCCTCGAAAGCCTTGAACAACTCCCCATAGCGGTACTCCGGGCTGTTTTCCATGGTGGCCAGTTCAATATCCGGATTGGTCAGGATGGCTGCATACCGGGATTGCGGGTGGTTTCGGATGATGTCCTCCCGCATGGAATCTTCCAGGGGGCTGCCCACCTCCTGGTAAATCTTGTACAGGTTGTACTTGGACGGCAATACGAGCCGCTCTTCCGGGTCGGACTCCAGGACGCGCTCGAGTTTCCCGGCGGCCAAAAGGAGTTCCTTGAATTTTTCCTTGTAGATCAGCCCGAGCTGGTAGTTCGAGAAATTCCGCTCACGGCGCAGGCTGTCCACCACCACCTCGTCAGTTGGGATCCGGCCCAGGTAAAATTCCAGGGAATACTTTTCCTCCTCCGTAAGGTCTTCCGGCCCGGCCGCAGCCCCTGCCAGGTCGCCGGCCTCCCCGGATTCCGGTAAGGTCCGGGCCCGGTTGCTCCAGCGCCAGTTGTCCTCGAGTTCCCGGTTTCCCCATTTGTTGGTAAACGCGGTTTTCCCATATCCGAGGCTCGTGATGTTGTAGAAATAAAACTTCCCCTGGTTGGCTTTTCCACCGGCCGAATTCGCAAAAGCCTCGAACCCGGCTTCGGCCTGCCGCTCTTTGCGGGCAGCCTCCGCCTCGTCCAGGGCGCGGATTGAATCGATATAGGTCTGGAAATAGATCTCCCGCTGCACGGGCTCCATCTCATAGAGCGCTATCACGCTGTCCGCGTGCCGGACGATCTCCTCGTGCGCAATCACGTCGTCCAGGTTTTCCCGTTTCTTTCGGATGGCCCGGAATTCCCGGGTGTTCTCCTCCAGGTTCAGCAGGACGCTGTCGTAGTACGCCCCGGCCGGCCTGTAGGCGTTCCGGTCAAAGTTGTAATCCGCCAGGTCCGTGTAGTTGAAGGCATTGATGACCCGGTCGCCCTGGGTGGCCCGGAGCGATCGGTTGTAATAATCCACCGCCAGGCTGTCGTGCCCCTGCCCCATGTGGAATTCGGCCAATTGCCGGTAGATCTTATCCAAAAAGGGCCGGTTTTCGCGGTTTTCCTCCAGGTCGGTCAGGTATTCCAGGACGGCGTCGCGGGTTTCCGCGTCCACTTCGGTATTCTGGATTTTTTTCAGGTGGGCGTTGATCAGGTAAACCCTGGGGATCTTGCGGTTCATCGCGATGATCTTGTCGAAGGCCTGGTTAGCGCTGTCCGGGTGCTGCATTTGGTTGAACAACTGCCCGATGATAAACAGGTAGCGTCCGCGTTCCTCGTTTTTCCGGGTGTAGGCCGCCGCGGTCTTGAGTTGCTGCAAGGCGGTATCCGGATGGCTCAGATTGATGTAGGCCTGCCCCATAATGGCCCGGGCATCCGCGTATTCCTGGTCGCTGAGCTCGATGTACTTGAAAAGCTGTTTCAGGTTTTTGATCGCAAGCTCCTCATACCCGAGGCGGATGTTGGTCTTCTCCCGCCAAATCCGGGCTTCTGCCCGCTTGTCGCTGGATTCGTATTTCTGCAGGACGTAGTTGAAGGCTTCCAGGGCGGGGATGTAGCGCTCGTCGAAATACCGGGCCTTGCCCAGCAACAGGAAGGCTTCATCCGTCAGCGGGTTTCGCTCCCGGTCCGAGATGTCCATGCTGTGTTTCTGGATCGCCTTGGCGGCCTTTTCCTCGGCACGTAAGAAATTCGGGTTGTTGTCCTCGGAATCGAGCTTTACCTCGCCGGTAACCTCAAGCCGTTCCACCGGCAGGAGTTCCCAGTAGTTGTCTCGGTAGGTGGCATTGAGTTCCTCCCGCCCGTCTTCAAAGGCGAGTTCGCCGTTGTAGAGGACGTTGTACTTGGTATTCAGGGCATGCCAGTTGCGGTTGACGAAGGTGTCTTTCTTTGTCGAGCAGCCCCAGAATATTCCTGCCACCAGCGGCAGGCCGTAAAAAAATGCCAGACGAAGCTTCAAAATTCCCGGTATTCGTATGGTATCTAAACTGGAAAACCCCCGATTTAGTATGCCGCAGGGGCGATAATTGCTGCCGGAATCCTCCCCGGCCGGTTACGGGGAAGGGTATCCCGCAGGATTCGCCGGGCCGAAGTTGCTTATTCCCCCGTTTCCCCGGGGTCAGCAGCCGGTTGGGAGGCGGCGGCTACCGGTTCCCCTGCAAAGAAGGTTTCGAGTTCCCTGAGGGTCTCCGGTGTCGTGACGATATCCCGCACAATTTTCCCCTTGTCCAGGACCACAATCCGCTGGCAGACCTCCGTGACGTGGATCAGGTCGTGGCTGGAAACCAGGACGGTCACTTCCCGCCGGGCTGCGAGTTCCCGGATAATCTTTTTCAGCCGGATCTGGGTGGTAGGGTCCAGGTTGGCAAAGGGCTCATCCAGGATGACGACTTCGGGCGACCCGATAAAGGTGGCCACGATGCCCACTTTTTTCTGGTTCCCCTTGGAGAGGTCCCGCAGGTATTTCTTCTGGCCCATGATTTCCCCGTGGAAAAAATCCTCAAACCCGGACAGGAGTGCATCCACGTCGGCCCGGCTCTGGCCGCGGAGCTCCCCGATAAAGTAGAAGTACTCCTCCGGGGTCAGGTAGCCGATCAGGAAACTCTCATCGATAAAAGCCGAGGTAAAAGGCTTCCAGTCTTCGCTGTTACGCACCGGCACCCCGCCGCTGGTGATCGCTCCCGTCGTGGGTTCGATCAGGTCCAGAAGCAGGCTGAAGAGCGTGGTCTTCCCGGCCCCGTTGTTGCCGACCAGGCCGAAGCTCTGGCCCTTGGGGATTTCCAGGGACTCGATGTCCAAAACGGTTTGTTGGCCGTATTGCTTGGTGAGGTTTTCTGCTTGAATCATTGGTGATACCAGTATTATGTTACCTGAATTATGCTTTTTGCTTGTAGGCAAGCAGTGTTTTGTATTTCTCTTTTTTGTAGATCTTTTCAATCATCCGGAACACCCGGTCCTTAAATGCAAACCCGAGCACCCCAACCAGGGCTACCAGCAGGAAGCCGGCCGTTTCTCCCAGGAACATATCGCCCAGCCAGTAAACGAGCAGCGGCAGGAGCAGTTTCGGGATGGTGAGCAGGAGGGTTTTCATGTTGAAGGCCTGCTTGTCTCCAAATGCTTTCTTGTTGGAGGTGAGGTCGATGGGGGTTTTGATATAGGCGCCCCCCCAGAGGACCAGGTAGGAATTGATCCCGATATTGTAGACGGCACCCACCAGGATGGCCAGGTACGCTTCCCAGCCAAAGTAGAGATAGAAGACCGACAGCACCGTGCTGATGGCCGTCGCAATGACGATAAGCCACCATTTGGAGCTGAGGTATTCCCGGTACTGGATGTTCTGGCTCATCATCAGCGGGTAGTAGGAACTGTCCCAGCTCGGGACGTACTGCCCAAAGCTGAACAGGAACCCCCCGGAGACAAAAATCCCCGCAAACACCCGCCAGACAGGGCTTTCGTATACCTCCAGCCCCCCAGAAAAGAAGAGCAGGCCGTAGAAGAGGAAGAGCACACTGACGATTACGGTGGTCTTGGAGCGCTTGTTGCGACGGATGAGCTTGATGTCGTTTTTAAGGAAGGTCCCCAGGTTCCCGAATCGGTTCAGCCAGGTGTAATCCTCGGTCTTCCCAACGGTTTTTTTGGTGGCCAGTCCGGCGTCCAGGTACATGTGTCGTTTGAAATAACTGAACGAGGCCCAGGCGGCAATGGCCAGGGCCACCCAGGGAATCACGGCGGTCCAGGGCTGGTCGTAGAACAGGTCAAAGACGGGGCCCGTATAGGCAGTTATATCGAACCAGCCGTAATATTGGGAAATCCCCAGGAGGGCCAGTACCCCGATAAGTGGATAGAATATCCGGTCGACGTTGTTGATCAGGATATTCAGGAAGTTATTTGTGTAAAAGAGGGCAAAGCAAGCCAGGTGCCAGCCGATGACCGAGCCGGCCGGATAGCCTTTGATCAGCAGCACGATGGAAAACGGCACGAAAAAGAAGGCGTGGCTGAAATTGAAAAAGGACAGGACGGTCTTGCCGAGTGAAAACCGGACCACGCTGGCCTTGGAAATGGGGAGGTAGAGCAGCGGCCGGATGTTGAGCACCGGCATCTTCTGCAACATATAGCGGAGATACAGGTCGCCGGCCAGATAATAGATCATAAAGCGGTTGACCACCCGGAGCGGGTCGCCCAGGCCCGATTCCTCAATCATGAAATAGGCCCCCACCCCCAGACCCAGGAAGACCAGGATAAAGTACAGGGCCCCCAGGGCCATCAGGATCTTGAACCAGATTTCGGTTTTGAAGGAGGCGGATCGGAAAAAGGCCTTCCACTGCAGCCGGATAAAATGTCTGAACATCGGGTTGGTATCGGAATTCGGTTTGATTAGTCCCAAAATGGCCCCAATTGTTACAAAAGGTGGAATTTGCGGCCGGAACCTGTGCCCGAAAGTACGCCATTGCTTAGTTTTGCACAAAATTTTGCGCATGAGCGATTTTCATTCCCTGAAGGTTTCCCGGGTCCGTCGGCTGACCCCGAATTCCGTTGCCGTAACCCTGGAGGTCCCCGCAAACCTCAAAGAGCGTTTTACATTTAAGGCCGGCCAGTATATCACCGTCCGTTCCGACGCAACCGGCAGCGACGTTCGAAGGGCGTATTCGATCTCCTCCCACCCCGGGGATTCCGGGCTGACCATCGGCATCAAAAAAGTGGCGGATGGAACATTTTCGGTATTCGCCAACGATTCGCTCCGGGAGGGGGACTCCCTGGAGGTAATGCCTCCCGAGGGAAGGTTTACCTACGAGCCCGGTACCCCGGGGAGGCACCTGGTTGCTTTTGCCGCCGGCAGCGGGATCACCCCGATAATGAGCATCCTGCGTACAGCCCTGGAAGGCGATGCGGAGGCGCAGGTGGTTTTGGTCTACGGAAACCAGAGCCGGGAGTCCACGATGTTCCTGGAAGACCTGCAGGCCCTGGCCAATAAATATCCCGATCGGTTTATTCCTTATTACTCCTTTAGTCGCGGGCAGTACGACGATTCCCTGTTTGGCCGCATTGAGCGGAGTACGGTGAACTACATCGTCAAAAACAAGCACGGCGAACTGGCGTTTGACCGGTATTATATCTGCGGGCCGGAACCGATGATCCGCACCGTAGAGGAAACCCTCCGGGACAGTGGGATCCCGGCAGACCGCATCCTCCACGAGCTGTTTGAAACCCCCGACCAACCGGATGAGCTCCAGGAACAACTCGAGGGAACCACCCGCCTGACGGTGGTCCTGGACGAGGAAACCCACGAGCTGAACATGGACCAGAAAAACGTGGTGCTCGATGCGGTGCTGAACGAGAAAATCGATGCCCCCTACAGTTGCCAGGGGGGGATTTGCAGTACGTGTATCGCCCGGATCCGGTCGGGAACGGCCCGGATGGCCCAGAACCAGATATTGACGGACTCGGAAATTGAAGAAGGCTTTATACTTACCTGCCAGGCGCACCCCACTTCCCCGGAACTGACCGTAGATTACGACGACGTCTGATTGCCCCGGGCAGGAGGTGCTTCCCAAAGTCAGGGACTACCCGTTGCTCCGGGCCCGATCCAGGACTTCCCTCCCGTGGTCGTAGCCGATCCGGTAGGCACGTTCGATGCCCTTTTTATCAAGTACGCCGATCTTTTCGAGTTCTGGCGGTTCAAATACCAGGTCGCAACTGTGGATCTTGTCCCGGTTGATGGCGTAGATCATCAGGGCCGTGGTGCGGTTGGTGAGCTGGATGGAGGACCGGATTTCCCGGGAACCGACCTTCCCGATAACCGATACGTTACTGCCAATCACATACCGGCAGTGCGGGGCGATGGGCTCAAGGGGGAAATTATTCATGATACCGCCGTCTGCGTAGAGCGCCTCCCCAATAGCCACCGGGCTGAATATGGGTGGCAGGGCGGCCGAAGCCAATAGCGGGCGGATCAGTTCCCCGGACTGGAAGTAGGCTTCCTGCCCGAGGTTCAGGTTGGTGGCAGCCACGTAAAGCCGCCGGCTGAGCTTTTCAAAGGAATTCTCCGGCCAGTAGGATTCGAATAATTTAGAATACCGATCGGTATCAATGAATCCCGGTTTGCTGATACTAAAAAAGTTATAGCGGAACAGCGGGGTTTCCTTGAAAAAAGACAGCATCGCATCCACAGGGACGTCTGCCGCATACAGGGCCCCGACCAGGGCGCCCACACTGCTGCCGGACACCCACTGGGGGTCCAGTTCGTATTCCCGCATGGCCCGGATGACCCCGATATGTGCCATCCCGCGGACACCTCCCCCCGAAAATACGATACCGGAATCGTCTCTGCCCGGATAATCCATAGCACGAACACTTTCCTGCAAATATAAAAGCCGCAGGCTATCGGAACGAATCCTTTGGCCTGCGGCTTTCACAATATCAGTTGTTATTCAGTCAGGAATCCATCCCAAAAGCGTAGTAATAGGTTTTCGGACTGTCCGGATACCGGCCGGCGAGCATGACGCCCCCATCCCTGTTTTTCTCCAACTCGGACCGGAATTCCTCCAGGTTATTCACCTCCCGGCCATTGACGCGGGTTACGATAAAGCCTTCCCGCATCCGGGTTTCCTGCCTCAGCAGGCCGGGTACCAATCGGGCGACCTCAACGCCACCGTCAATGCCCAGTTCGGAAGCCTGATCCGCGGGCAGGTTTCGGAATTCGGCCCCCAGGCGGTTGAACAATTCCCGGTCGGCACGGGCCACAAGGGTCGTCGTCCCGGCGGAGTCCTTCAGGGTAACTTCGAATTTCCGGGATTTGCCCCCCCGGTCCAGGGTAATCGTTACCTCATCCCCGGGACGAAAACCTGCAATCAACTCCTGCAGGCGGGGCGAACTGGCGACGGGCTTGTCGTCCACTGCCGTGATGATATCCCCTTCGCGGATACCGGCCTCCTGGGCTGCGCTGCCGTCATTTACCGAGGCCACGTAGACGCCCGGAATCAGGTCGATGCCCTTGTCCTCGGCCAGGCGGCCGTCCAGGTTCTGTATCCGTACCCCGAGGATACCCCGCTGTACGTTCCCGTATTCCAGGAGGTCTTCCACCACCTTGGAGACGATGTTGCTGGGCACGGCAAAGCCGTAGCCGCTGTAACTGCCCGTGCGGCTGGCGATGGCCGTATTGATGCCTATCAGGTCGCCGTTGAGGTTTACGAGGGCACCCCCGCTGTTGCCCGGGTTGATGGCCGCATCCGTCTGGATAAAGCTCTCAACGGCCAATTCCTCCCGGTTGATGTTGATGTTCCGCGCCTTGGCACTGACAATACCGGCCGTTACCGTGGAGTTCAGGCTGAAGGGGTTGCCGATGGCCAGTACCCATTCACCCACTTCCACGTCGTCGGAATTCACCAGGGCAAGGGATTTCAGGTTTTCGGCCTCAATTTTCAGCAGGGCGAGATCCGTAGTGGGGTCCACCCCGATTACCTTGGCATCGTAGGTGCCGTTGTTGTGCAGGGTTACCTCCACCTCCTCCGCACTGGCGATGACGTGGTTATTGGTTACGATATAGCCGTCCTTATTGATAATGACCCCGGATCCGGTCCCCATGCGCGGGAGTTCCTCGGGAATTTCCCGGCCGTTTCCGCCATCACGGGGGGAATCGCCCTCAGGGGCTTCAAAATACCGGCCGAAGGGACTGTCCCTGAAGAATTCCCGGAACGGGTCCGGCAGCTGGCGGTAGCTCCTGCCGTAAGGCTGGGTGCCCCGGGAGGTGATATGCACCACCGCGTCCAGGACTTTTTCGGTAGTCTCGGTAAAATCCAGGGGGGTAATATTCCCGTCTTTATCGGCTGTATACAATACGGGTTTGGAAAGGTTTTCGGGTGCCCGGTCCAGGGTAACCTGGCCGGCGTCCTGCCACTTGTCGATCCCGACCACCGTCAGGCTCACCAGCAGGGCGATGAGCGCCGCGAACAAATAGGTCCGCTGCGCCGGGTTGTTATTTCGCTTTTTCATGTTGTAATATTTGAGTTTGACACAAATTTTTTTCGACCCGTTCAGGACAAATCCCATGCCATAAATCCGGCTGTCAGTGCTAAAATTTTTTTAAAATTGGGAACGTGGGATGCTGAAAAACCGACTCCCCGGTCGGCAGGCCATCCCGAAATGTCCCAAAATGGATCCCGGGAAGGGTTTTTAACGACTTCGGGTGCCGGACGACGGATTTTCGGTCGGCTTCACAGTTCAGGCGGAGCAGGCAAACCGACCGGGGGGTCGGTTGGGGCAAATGCGACCCAATTATGTTAAATTCCCCGCTTCGGGTAATGGAAAACCGAACCTTGCGACCAAATTCCCGTAGGTATAGTTGGAAAACCTTTCCAAACGACCCGACCAGAATAAAAGAACAATCCATAATGGCAGCAAATTATTACGACCCCGCCGACCTGAGGAAGTTCGGCAACATCACAGAATGGAGCGAGGAACTCGGCACCAAATTCTTTGACTACTACAACTCCGTTTTCAAGGACGGGGCCCTCACGGCCCGCGAAAAATCACTGATCGCCCTGGCGGTTTCCCACGTGGTCAAATGCCCGTATTGTATCGACGCCTACACCAAAGACGGCCTGCAGCGGGGCATCACCCGGGAGGAAATGATGGAAGCCGTCCACGCCGGGGCGGCCATCGAAAGCGGGGCGAGCCTGGTCCACGGCGTGCAGATGATGAACAAATACGACAAATTATCCATGTAGGCCCGCCCGCATAGCCTGCTGAAAACCCTGAATTTTGGCTACAAAATCCCTCAAAGCCCAGGAAAAGGACCTGGCAAATACGCAATATCAACTAGAAATCCTCGACGGAGGGCCGTTCGCTTCCGGGGAATTACCCCGATTCAGAGATAAACTCCGGGAGGCCGGGCAGAAAGCACTTCGTCCCAAACCCCTGGAAATCCTCCAGATCAACCTGGGGTATATGTGCAACCAGGTTTGCGCCCACTGCCATGTGGATGCGGGGCCGGACCGCAAGGAGATCATGACCCGGGAGACCATGCAGCAATGCCTGGATGTAATCCGCCGCACCGGGGCGCATACCCTGGACCTCACCGGCGGGGCACCGGAGATGAACCCGGATTTCCGCTGGTTCGTGGCGGAGGCTTCCAAAGCCGGGATCGCCGATTTTATCGTCCGGTCCAACCTGACCATTATCCGGGCCAATAAAAAGTACTACGACCTGCCGGAATTTTTTGCCCGGTACAACGTGCATGTGGTCTCCTCCCTCCCGCACTACACCCGCGGGAAAACGGACCGCCAGAGGGGGAGCGGGGTTTTTGACCAATCGATCGAAGCGCTCCGGTCGCTGAACGAGGCGGGGTATGGGAAAGCCGGCAGCGGGTTAATACTCGACCTGGTCTACAACCCGTCAGGGGCCTTCCTCCCGGGCGACCAGCAGGCGATGGAGAAGGACTTTAAAAAAGCGCTCGCCTCCGCCTTCGGGATCGTATTCAACAACCTCTTTGCCATTACCAACCTCCCCATTGCGCGTTTCCTGGACTACCTGATTGCCTCTGAAAATTACGAGGACTACATGACCGCCCTGGTGGACGCTTACAATCCGGCAGCTGTCGAAAACGTCATGTGCCGGAATACGCTGTCGGTGAGTTGGGACGGGTGGCTCTACGACTGCGACTTCAACCAGATGCTCGGCCTGAAGGTGGCCAGCAAGGTGAAACACATTGCGGATTACAACGAAGCGGTATTGCAGGACCGGGAGATTCTGATCTCCCAGCATTGCTATGGTTGCACGGCCGGGGCGGGCAGCAGCTGCCAGGGATCCGTGACCTGAGGCGTCCGCTCATCCATAAATCCGTGCGCTTTAACCGACCGGGTGGTCGGTGCGTCATTCCAGCCGGGCGGTCATTCACCGGAATTTTTACACTTTGTCGAAATTTTTCCGGGATTCGTCAGATAAAACCTGCCATGCCCTGAATCCGCGAGTTCTTTGTAAACGACCGATTAGTCGGTTGCCCAAAATCTTACATCATGGACAAGAACCTCAAGCGCATGGCGACGATGAATCGCATGCAGATGACCGGCCTGGAACTTTTTTACGCCCAGGGCTACTACAACACCAGCATCGACGACATCCTCAAATCCCTGAATTTGTCGAAGGGTGCCTTCTATTATCATTTCCAATCCAAGGAGGAATTCTTTATCAGCATTGTGCAGAACCTTGTTTTCCGCAAAGTGTATACCATGCTGATCGAGCCCATCGAAGGGGTGGAAAACCCGCTCAGGGCCATCGAGATCTGTCTGGACGACGCCCTGAAGACCGCCGAATACAACGACCTGGATTACGGCTTCGTCCTCGCAAACTTCCTGAACGAATTCAACGGGAGGAACGACAAGATCACGCGATACCTGACGGATATCTGCAAGGTTTGGGAAGTAAACCTCGTTACGGCCCTGCAGAAGGGAAAAACTGACGGGTTCGTGGAACGACACGTGGATAGTGAAGGGGTCGCCTCGTTTATCATCTCCAGCTATTTCGGGGTTCGCAGCCTGATGGTCTCCGGGAATTGCAAGATCCTCCGCTACAACTATATCCAGCAACTGCGGAATTACTTCCGCTCGCTTTCTCCGGTCGTCCTCGCCTGATCGGCCGATCCCGGGGCGAGTACCCGGCGGATGCGCTCGTAAACGGCTTCCGGAGGAATGCTGGCCATCACCTCCTCGTACCCTGCGGGCAACTTGTTGCCATAAACCGAAGTGGGGATTAGCGGAAACTGCTCCCGGTCGGACAGGAGGGAGTTTTCCGGCGGCTGGCCAAAAGGCGTAAATCCCGCATATGGGTGGGTCACCCCCCATAGGGTGATAACCGGGATGCCAAAGAGGGCCGCGAGGTGCCCGTTGCCACTGTCCATGGATACCACCAGGTCCAGGTTGCCGATAAGCTGCATTTCCTGCCCGAGCGTGCCTTTCCCGGCCACAGGAATACAATTGTGGAATTCCCGCCCCCACTGCTCCAGTTTCCGGGTTTCTTCCGGGCCGCCGCCCAGCAGGTACACCCGAAGGCCTTCATCCCCCTGCAATAGCGCCAGGAGGCGTTTCATCATTTCATCAGGATAACACTTGCCTGCGTGGGCCGCAAACGGCGCCACGCCGATTCTTGCCACGCCCCTATCCGGGCGATGGCCGCCCGAGTCGTTCCGCGGTTCAGAAAGCCCCAGGGCTTCCGGCCATTGCGGCTTCCCCAGCACGTCCGCCGGGCGGAGATCAACGGGATATCCCAGGGCTGCAAAGACAGCTGCATACCTTTGGTGGGTTGGGATGAGCGGTGCCAATTCCTTACCCCCGGCTGATACCAGCCGGCGCTTTTCACTACGGCCCTTGTCCAGGACCGCGACCGGGATCCCGGTAAACCGGAAAAAGAACCGGAGGATCCGGGTGCGTAAAACTGCGTGGAGGTCTGCAATGGCGTCCGGTTTCAGGGCCAGGAGCTCCCGGTGGAGTTTCCACAGGCCCCCCAGACCCTTGTGCGTACCCCGGGTATCCACCGGAAACACGCGGACGTCCGGTATTTGTTCGAAAATCGGGGTATAGGCTTTTTTGGTCGCAACGGTCAGGCGGATTCCCGGGTATTCCCGCTGGAGGGCCAGCAGGACATGAACGGCCATGGCGGCGTCTCCCAGGGCCGAAAATCGCCAAACGAGCAGGTGCGGGCTATTGCTTCCTTTCACGGAGTACCGGGTTTAACTCCTCGTCGTTGTACATCTTCATCTGTTTATAGACCTTCATGTACTTCCGGCCGGCCTCGATATCTGCGAGCAACTGATCGATGGCGGTGGAGAGGTCGGCCCGCTGTTCCAGGAGGATGCCGAGTTTCTTTTTACAGGCCTCGCGGTGTTCCTGCCCGGCATCCTTCCGCCCGGCTTCTTCCCGCATGTGATAGATTTTCAGGGCCAGTATGGAAAGGCGATCGATGGCCCAGGCCGGGCTTTCCGTATTGATGGTGGCCGATTCCAGCACTTCTACCGATTGGTATTTTTTCAGGAAATAGCTGTCGATGTACTCCACCAGGTCCGTGCGCTCCTGGTTGCTCGCATCGATCTTTCGCTTGAGTTCCAGGGCTGCCTCCGGGTCGATGCCCGGGTCGCGGATCAGGTCTTCGAAATGCCATTGCACCGTGTCGATCCAGTTCTTGAGATAGAGCAGGTACTCAATACTCCCGGGTTCATACGGGTTGGGACGGGGTTGGTCTACCCGGTCCTCCTCGTGGTATTTGTCGATACTTGCCTCAAAAATCCGGAATGCGAAGTCGCTGAACATAGGTTGCATTTTCCGCAAAGATACCGCTTATTTGAGAACCCCTGAATGGTGAACCCAGGGGTGTTGGCATTCCTCTGAGGTGCGGCCAGGTCATCCCAGGAGCCATTCCCCGGCAAAAACCGCCAGGCAGATCCCCAGTGCCCCGAGAAGCAATCCCTCGCGGATTTTCTCCTTCCGGACAGACTCGATGTACTTGGACAGGAACACGGCGGCCGGGAAGAAGGTCAGGACAATCGGGCTTCCCCGCATCCCGCTTCGAAGGAGCACCACCGCAATGCCCACCAGGAGGGATACCGCCAGCAGGCGCATGACCACAATCCGCCCATGCCCGGCTTT
The DNA here is from genome assembly GCA_964226055.1 of Robiginitalea sp. Lineage (GTDB taxonomy): Bacteria > Bacteroidota > Bacteroidia > Flavobacteriales > Flavobacteriaceae > Robiginitalea. The sequence goes on from CAXQQM010000275.1 coordinate 13,171, forward strand.
TCCCAGCTTCAAAAAGGCGGTAAACCCGGCGATCAGGACCACCAGGATGTAGCTGCCCAGCTTTGCCGCATTCCGCCATTGGGCCCAGTATTCCACAGTTCCCTCCCACTGCAGCCGGTAGTGGCTGCCAATGAAGTCGGGCACTCCTGTCAGGATGGCGATTGCCGTCCCGATCAGCCCCACCACCGCCACGGCTGCCAACGGGTTCAGCCAGTTCCGGAGGTTCCTGGGTTCGTAGAAATAGACATAAATCCAGGGCAGGAGCATAAATAGCAAGACCCAATCAACCAGCAGGCTGCCCACCAGGATCCAGAGGGCCCCGTCAAAAATCTTGGCCTTGACGTTCCTCAGGGATTTCAGGCTGATCAGCCGGCGCATGGCCAGCAGCAGGAACAGGTTGGCCACCAGGGCGTGGCGGTCCAGTAGGGACTCGGGGAAGAGCAGGACCAGCAATGCAAAGAAATAGCTGGTATAGGAATGGGAGCCGGTTAGCTGGTTGCGCTGTACAATAAAATTCACCAGCAGGACGCTCAACAGGAGGGCGCTGATCCCCAATACGTCCATCGGCAGGGTTTCCAGGCTGGTTTCACGTGTGAACCGGAGGAAAAGGGCGCAGGCGTAAAGGAGGGTGAGAAAGGAGAGGACCAGGATGTAATTGACCGGTTTTGTTTTGCCAAAAACGCTTGAAATCATCGCTGGTTTTCGTATGTTTGCAGGGTAAATATAGGTACAATGAGAGCTTTTTTTGAAGGGATCGAAAATTTATTTGTCAACTTCCTCTTCGCCCCTTACGACTTTTTCCGCTTCATGGAAAGCTGGTGGGCCGCCAATATGATCAATTGGATTTTCGTGATTATCGGCGCGGTAGCGATGGTTTACTGGCTCGGCCAATTGCGCCTGTTCGACTCCCGCGGGGAAGAAGACCGCAGCATTACTTCACATTCGTATTTATAGTCCCTCTCAGAGGTCGAAACCGATATCCTTCCGGTAGTAGGCATCCTGGAAGGTTAGCGCCTCCACGGCCCTGTAGGAGCCTTTCAGGGCTTCCCTGAAGTCCGCCCCGTAAGCGGTAACGGCCAGCACCCGGCCCCCGCTGCTCACCACCTGCCCCGATTCGTCCCGTCGCGTCCCCGCGTGGAAGACCACGGCATCGCCGGTCGCCTCCAGGCCGCGGATCACGCGTCCTTTTTCATAGGCCTCCGGGTATCCCCCGCTAACCATGACCACCGTGGTGGCCGCTTCGGGCCGCACCTGCAATTCCACCTCGTCCAGCCGGCCTTCGGCCGTCGCCTGCATCAGGTCCAGCAGGTCCGTTTCGATCCGCGGGATAACCACTTCGGTTTCCGGGTCGCCCATGCGGACGTTGTACTCGATAACCAGCGGGTCGTCCCCCACCCGGATCAGCCCGATAAAGATAAAGCCCACATAGGGCAGTCCTTCCCGCTGCAGCCCTTCCACCGTGGGCCGGATAATGCGGTTTTCGATTTTCTCCATGAAGGCGGCATCCGCAAAGGGTACCGGGGAGACGGCGCCCATACCGCCGGTGTTCAGGCCGGTGTCCCCTTCCCCGATCCGTTTGTAATCCTTGGCGGTGGGGAGGATTTTGTAGTTCTTGCCATCGGTGAGCACAAAGCAACTCAGTTCAATCCCCGACAGGAATTCCTCGATGACCACCCGGGCGCTGGCCGAGCCGAATTTGGAGTCGAGGAGCATGGCGCGTAGCTCGGACTTTGCCTCGTCCAGGGATTCGAGGATCAGCACCCCTTTGCCGGCTGCCAGCCCGTCGGCCTTCAAAACATACGGCGGTTTCAGGGTTTCCAGGAAGCGGTAACCCTTGTCGAGGTCTTCGGGCCCGAAGCTCTCGTAGGCTGCGGTGGGGATGTTGTGGCGGCTCATAAAGGCCTTGGCGAATTCCTTGCTGCCCTCGAGTTGGGCAGCTGCCCGGGAAGGGCCGATGACCGGGATGCCTGAAAGTTCCGGGTGGTCCTTAAAATAGTCGCTGATCCCCTCCACCAGCGGCACTTCGGGGCCCACGATCAGCAGGTCGATGCTGTGCTCCCCAACGCTTTGGGCAATACTGTCAAAATCGTCTACCGCCAGGGGCAGGTTGGTTGCTACTTGGGCGGTGCCCGCATTTCCGGGGGCCACGTAGAGTTTTCCGAGGGAATTGCTTTGCGCCAGTTTCCAGGCCAGGGCGTGTTCGCGCCCGCCGGATCCCAGGACCAGGATATTCATGATACCGTGTTTTGGACAAAAATAGGGGATGCCGGCCAAACGGACGGCTTGTTGGGGGAGCTATTTATTGGTAGCTGCATGAACGAGGCAGCCCCCGCTCGCAGCGAGCCGGACCCGTGGCGCACATTGGCAAGGGCGACCCACTCCGGCCCCGGGTGTCTTCAGCGGCGGTTCCTGCCGGAGAAGTCCCGGTGTTCTTTCCGCTCCAGGTCTTCCCGGGAGAGCGTCCGGAAGTAATCAAAGGTTTTCTTCATCCCTTCTTCCCGGCCCACCTGCGGTTCCCAGCCCAGGATTTCCTTAGCCTTGGTGATATCCGGCTGCCGCTGCATCGGGTCGTCCTTGGGAAGTGGCTTAAACACGATTTTCTGGTCCGTGCCGGTAAGTTTGATGATCTCTTCCGCAAAGTCCCGGATGGTGATTTCGTGGGGGTTCCCAATATTCACCGGGAGGGAGTAATCCGAAAGGAGCAAACGGTAGATCCCCTCCACCTGGTCGTCTACGTAGCAGAAGGAACGCGTCTGGGAGCCGTCGCCGAAAACCGTCAGGTCCTCACCCCGGAGCGCCTGGCCCATAAAGGCGGGGATCACCCGGCCGTCGTTGAGGCGCATTCGGGGGCCGTAGGTGTTGAAGATCCGCACGATCCGGGTCTCCAGGCCGTGGAAGCGGTGGTAGGCCATCGTAATGGACTCCTGGAACCGCTTGGCTTCGTCATATACCCCGCGGGGGCCAATGGTGTTTACATTGCCGTAGTATTCCTCGGTTTGTGGGTGCACAAGCGGGTCGCCGTATACCTCGGAGGTGGAAGCGATCAGGATACGGGCCTTTTTCTCCTTGGCGAGCCCAAGCAGGTTGTGGGTGCCCAGGGCGCCAACTTTAAGCGTTTGAATCGGGATTTTCAGGTAATCGATCGGGCTGGCCGGGCTGGCAAAATGCAGGATGTAATCCAGGCGGTCCGGGACGTGGACAAATTTGGTTACATCGTGGTGGTAGTACTCAAAGTGCTCGTGCCGGAACAGGTGTTCGATGTTTTTCAGGTCGCCGGTGATCAGGTTGTCCATGGCGATGACGTGATAGCCTTCCGCAATAAACCGGTCGCACAAATGGGAACCCAGAAATCCGGCTGCCCCTGTTATCAAAATTCGTTTCACCTGTTTGCTTATTTGTTGTTGTTACGTTATTGCCTTTCGTGCCGGCGGGAACGCAGGTTGCCCGCAGACCGGATGATGTGCTATCCGCGGCCGATGGATTCGTAGTGGAACCCGCGGGACTTCATCTCCTCCACGTCGTAGAGGTTCCGCCCGTCAAAAACCACCGGGGCTTTCAACAAGTCCTTGACCATACTGAAATTTGGATTGCGGAACACGCTCCATTCCGTGCAGATCACCAGGGCATCCATATCCTCGACTGCCCCGTACATGCCGGGCGCAAAGGAGATGGCATCGCCCAGCTTCCGCTTGACGTTTTCCATGGCTTCCGGGTCAAAGGCAGTGACCTCAGCCCCGGCAGCGAGCAACTCCTCAATGATATACAGGGCCGGGGCCTCGCGGATGTCGTCTGTTTCCGGTTTGAAGGCCAGCCCCCAGAGGCCGATCTTCTTACCCTTCAGGTCGTCCCCGAAAAACTTCCTGATTTTGGGGATCAGGGCTACTTTCTGTTTCTGGTTCACATCGATCACGGATTCCAGGATCTGGAAATCATAGCCGGAGTCCTTCCCGGATTTATGCAGGGCCTTGACATCCTTCGGGAAACAGGACCCCCCGTACCCGATCCCCGGGAACAGGAAGCGCTTCCCGATGCGGGAGTCGGTCCCCATGCCTATCCGGACCTTATCCACATCGGCCCCCACCAGCTCGCAGAAATTGGCGATCTCGTTCATAAAGGTAATCTTGGTGGCCAGGAAGGAATTCGCCGCGTATTTGGTAAGCTCCGCCGACCGTTCGTCCATGATGATCACCGGGTTCCCGGAACGCACAAAGGGTTTGTATAGTTTCTCCATCATTTCCGTGGCCCGGGCAGAACTGGAACCCACCACGATCCGTTCGGGCTTCAAAAAATCGTCCACCGCAAAGCCTTCCCGGAGGAATTCCGGGTTGGACACCACGTCAAAGTCGCATTGGGCATTTTTCGCAATCGCCTCCCGCACCTTGTCGGACGTCCCAACAGGCACCGTACTCTTATCGACGATCACGCGGTAGTCGGTAATCAGTTTCCCGATTTCGTCCGCCACGCCCAGGACGTATTTCAGGTCGGCAGACCCGTCCTCGTCCTCCGGGGTGGGGAGCGCAAGAAATACGATTTCGCCGTGCTCCAGCCCCTCGGACAGGGAAGTTGTGAAGGTGAGGCGGCCCGCATTGATGTTCCGCTCAAAGAGCACGTCCAGGTGGGGCTCATAGATGGGTACCTCCCCCTCCTGCATCCGCTTCACTTTCAGTTCGTCGATATCGACGCAGACCACGTCGTTTCCGGTTTCGGCCAGGCAGGTCCCGGTTACCAATCCGACATAGCCCGTGCCTATAACTGATATTTTCATTGATAGATTCTTTGTTGCTGATTTAAAACAGTGCGATGTGGGCGCAATATTACTTAGAACGGGGCGTACCGCGCAACTGTTTTGGTCGAACAACCCAATTCCGGGATAAAAGTACTCGTTTTCCTACTACCGGAAGGGTCTTAATACGCCTTCTCTTCCCCCTGGAACATGTTGAGGACCGTCTGCACGATAATTTTAACATCCAGCAGAAAGGACCAGTTCTCGATATAGAAGATGTCGAATTTAATCCGTCCGTGAATGTCCGAATCCTGCTCTACCTCCCCCCTGTAGCCGCGGACCTGCGCCAGGCCGGTGATGCCCGGTTTGATAAAATGCCGGACCATGTACTTGTCCACCTTGCTGGCGTACTCGTCCGTGTGCTTGAGCATGTGCGGCCGCGGGCCCACCACGGACATGTTCCCGAACAGCACGTTATAGAACTGGGGCAGCTCGTCGATACTCGTCTTCCGGATAAACCGGCCGATCCGGGTCACCCGCATGTCGTTCTTCCCGGCCTGGAGCTTGTCGGCGTCTTTGTTCATGGCCATGGAGCGGAATTTATAGCAGTAAAATTCCCGGTTGTCCAGCCCCGTGCGCTTCTGTACAAAAAACAGCGGCCCCGGGGACTCCAGCCAGATCAGGATGGCCAGGAGCGGCCCAAGCCAGATCAGCACCCCGAATATCACCACCAGGCTGAAGGCGATGTCGAAAGACCGCTTGACAAAGGCATTGATGGGGTTGTGGAGCGGGATGTCCCGGAGCGATAGGATCGGGAGGTAGTCGTAGTACTCCAGCTTTAATTTTTTGGTATAGATGTTCTTGTTGTCCGGCAGGAATTTCAACGTCTTCAGGTTGTTGTCGGCGAAGTTGATAAACTCGATCAGTTCGTTGTTTTTCAGCTCGGAAACCGAACAGTAAATTTCGTCGACGTTGTTGGAGACAATGAATTCAAAACAACTTTTCAGATTAAAGTCCGCCTCCTTGGGACAGAACTGCTTCATGAAATTATAACCGTATTCCGCATGGATCCGGAAAATGGAAATCAACTGGTCTGTTTTCTTATTCTTCCCGATAACCACCACATTCCGCAAGTTGCCCTTGACCTTTTCGCGGTACCGCATCAGCATGTAGTAATTGATAAACTTTACCGTGCTGATGGTAATCAATATAAGGCCGGCGTATTGCGCCAGGGCCAGCCGGCTGATATAGGGCTGCTTGAAAAACCCGATATAGGCGTAAAGGATCAGGAAAAAGAAGAAAAATTGCCGGGCGATCAGGCGCAGGATCTGGGTGACCTTCGTGTAGCGGAATACCTGGTAGAATTCTGCCCAGATGGCAATGATGATCCAGCATACGGAAATGTACACGTGAAAGACCAGTACATCCCGCAGGTTGATCGGAAAGACATGGGCGAAAAGGTTGAGGATCGCCAGGTCGACCAGATACGACAAGGGCGTGATAAGATTGGAAAATCGATGTTGTCCGAATTTAATCATGCCAATAAGCCTCCGGGGCTCTCTGATATTTTAGCGTAGTGCGATATTTCCTGTGGGTCATTCCCCCCGCCGTCTTCAAAGCGAAAATACTCAAATCTTTTCGTATGGCGGAAACCCGGGGTGCCGGTCGCTGATGCCCTGTTGGCCTTCAGGGTTTCCTGCCCGACCATTTGCTGAGGAAAATCCGGATGGATTTCAGGTGCGCCAAAAAAAGTTTGGCATTGCGGGAGGAAGCTTTTTCATAATGGTGGAAAATGCGGGCCCCGGGCACATAGACCACCCGGTAACCAGCCGCTGACACCTCCCTGCAGATGTCGATATCTTCCAGGTACATGAAATAACGCTCGTCAAACCCCCCAACCTCCAAAAAAACGCGGGTTCTGAATAACTGGAAACATCCGAGCAGGCTATCGACATCCTGGGGGACGGTCAGGTCGCGATCCAGGTAATGACTCCGGATATACCGATTCCGGAAAAGCCCCGCCAGGCCGGGAACACGACGAATCGCAAAATCAAGCGGCTTCGGGTACCGCCGGATGGAATGTTGGAGCCTCCCGTCGGGATAATTGATCTGCGGACCGACCACCCCGGCCTCCGGATGGTTTTCGAGATAGTCCTGCAATTGTGCAGGAACCCCCGGGTCAAAATAGATGTCCGGGTTTAAAATCAGGTGGAACCTGGAATCGGGATGCAACCGGTCGAGCACATAATTATGCCCCCGCCCGAACCCCAGGTTTTTTCCCGTCCAGAGGTAGGTGACGTGTTCGCGATCCGAAAAGAAGGGCTCCAGGTCACGGTTCCCGGAATTGTCGATTGCGTACAGGTGTTTGGGCCCGGGAATCGCCAGAAAACTCTCAAGGACCTCCCGGAGCTTATCGGTCGGATTGTGGAACAGAACCAAGGAGGCGGTCAGCATGGCGTAAATGTAAGCTGATGAAGACAGAATTGAAAATCGCAAAAAAGAGGACCCCGTGAAAGCGGCTCAGCAGGTTCTCGAACAGCATAAAAGTCATACAGAGGATAAGGAGTACCTGGTAGGTCTTCCCGGCCGATCGGAATGCCAGGGCAAGGCAGCGGTAGAGAAAAAACAGGAAATAGAGCAAGCCCGGCAGGCCGCAAGCCAAAAGGACGTGAAAATAGAAGTTGTGTGTGTTGTAGTTGCGCAGGGCGTAAGCATTCGTGTCGTAACCGGAATAGCACCCGTCCAGTGCATCCTGTACATCCCCGATCCCTACGCCGGCAAGCGGGTTAGCCGCAAAGAGTTCCGCCGCGCAGAGGTACGTGCCTATCCGGAGGTTTACGGAATTATGGCGTGCCCCCACGGGAGGTGCCCATTCGGTCACCTGAAACTCCCTGACAAAGCGCGCCCGGATGGAGGGAACCAGGGCGACGGCCAGACCCGAAAATACGATGAGGCCCGCCAGGAATACCCATTTCCAGCGGCCTTTTGTCCGCTGAACAATGAAGAGGAACACGGACAATGCGGCGCCGATCGCGCCGATCCGCGAGGCGAGCAACAACACGGTGACCCCCAGCAGTACAAATACGGGGTATACCAACCAGCGCATCGTCCGCCTCCCGCTTTGGCCGAATTCCAGGGCAAGGTACATGCCGAAGGCGTACCAGAGGGCCACGTAGGTGGGGTGGTACTCGCCGTAGCCCGCCTCATAGGCCGCGGACCGGAACGGCAGGTTGTTAAATGAATCGGAGGCCCATGGGAATTCCAACCCAGACGAAACGAAGAAATGGTAATTCATCATCAGGGCCTGCCCGGCACAGGCCAACAGGAAGGTTGCACCGATCAGCTGCCAGCCCTTCCGGGTTACTGGTGGGTTCACAATGAATAAAACCAGGGGGAAAACAACGAGGCTGGCCCCCTGTGAGATTTTCTCCAGGCCCGCTTCCAGATTTTCGGAATAAAGCAAACTCAGCGCATATATGACCAGCAATCCCGAGACAAATAGCCAGGTGGCCCACCTGATCCTGAGGCGCAATCGGAGTTCCGGGCGTTCCCTGGCCAGCGCCCAGATGAGGCTGGCAGTGCCCCAAATGGCAATCAGCCAGGAAACATGGGCCATCCGCAATACTGGAAACAGGGCTACCAGGCACAACAACCAGACCCGAAAATCTATTCCGCGCAACTCCATTACGAATGCTTTAGGATCCATTCGAAAAATTCTTCCCATCCGGTCACGTGCGGGGGATCGATGGGCCTCGCAGTTTGGGGTTCGAATTGGATGGTCCCGTCAATAAGCGCCTTCATATGGGTAGTAAGCGATGCCGGGTTGCCCGGGTCAAAAAATTTGGCGCGTTCATACGTGCCCAGGGTTTCATGCGCATAAGGCAGGTCGGAAAGGAAGAGCGGTTTCCCGGTCTGTTTAAACTCCGTGATCGGATAGCCCCAGGTTTCCAGTTTGGAGGGAAAAATCATGCAATCCGCCTCTGCGTAATTCTGGTAAACCTCTTTACGGGTCAGCAGGCCCAAAAACCGAATCCCGGGCACCTGGCCGAACCGCTCGTGCAAATCCCGGGTATAGCTATTGAGTTCCTCTGAGATCGTAACGCGCAATTCCGAACGGCTCCTGTAGGATTCGGGCAGGTCTGCATATGCCTGGCAGGCGGCCTCAAAATTTTTAAACGGCCTGGGAAAGCTGGGAAAAAAGAACACCGTCCTGCCCGGGTTGCCGGTGGGTGCGCTGGGAAATTCCCGGGATATATCCGCCACCTCCGGGTGGGCCACCACGATGTTTTCCAGCCCCCAGCGCGAGCGAAATGCCTGGCGGATCCAGTCTTGCTGGACAAAGAGGAACCGGTTCTTGCGGATATTGATGCCGTAGAGGTAAATGTAGAACTTCGAGAACAGGTACACCTTGGGGTTGACGAACAGGTCGGCGAAGCCGGACTGGTAAAACGGGGCGGGGTTGTGGCAATAGACGTATCGGTTCGGGCAGACGACATTCGGGGTAATGTCGTGGAGGGATAGCCAGTGGTCCGGTTTGAGTTGTCGGGACAATTTCCTGAATGCAAAAAATTCGTAATACATCCGTCTGAACCAGGATCCTTTGGATTTCGGGAACTCGATATATTCGATCCCCGAAGCGGGCCCAAGCTCCCGGGAATGAACGAGAGCCGTGACGTGGAAACGGTCCGTGAACCGTTCCGAAAGAACCTCCAGGCTGTCCTCGAGGACGGAGAGCGGGCCGCCGGAGGTCAGATTGATCGCCGATATAACCAGGTGCTGTTTCATACGGGGTCCCATTGGCCGGTCTCTGTGTCATACCTCCGTATCACCCGCCCGGGCATCCCGACAATCAGGGAATACGGCGGGTACTCCCCCTTGAGCACAGCATTGCACCCGGCAACGCATCCCTGCCCCACACGCGTACCTGCCAGCACGGAGACATTCTCGGCAAGCCAAACGTCGTCCCCGATATGGATCGGCTTTCCATCCAGGGGCCGCTTATCGGGTGGCAGCCGCATATCCTCGGGGTGGCTGTTGGAAGTGGCCCCGTGGTCGTGATCGATGATCAGGACATTGCTGCCCACCAGCACGTCGTAGCCGTTGGTAATGCCGTAGGCACAGCCGATATGCACATTGTTGTTCAATTTTACCCGGGAGCCTATCCTGACCCGGGGTTTCCCGGGGGAATTCCGGATCTCCCCGCTGTAATAGTCCGGATCCAGTACCTCGATCCGAAGGTGCGGGCCGGCGCTGAAACTTTCGCCGAAGGAAACCAGGCGGCGGTTGATCAGCGTGGCGGGCTGGCGAAGCTTTCGGATTCCGGCCCCGTAAAAGATCCGGGTGATCAGGAGGTCGCGGATATTCCTATAGATATCCGGGATGGAATATGCCGTAAGGATTCGATTCATTGCGCCTGGCTTGTGTGTAAGATATACGGTAAAGATACAGCATGACCAAAAACCCGAGCATCGTATAATGGCCCTGGCGGAGGATTCGCAAGGCGATTAATACGAAAAGGCCATTATTCAATGCCCAGAGGAATAAATCCGTACCTGCCCGGGAATAGGCCAGGCGGTTGCCAAATACAAATACGAGCAGCAGGATGGCCCCGAGGATACCGGTTTCGGCCAGCATCCGGATCAACAAGCTGTTCCCGTCCTCCCGGTTCAGGCGGAAATTCCTGCGCCAAACCGAATCCGGGATCACCTCCTCTATAAACCTGTCATAATTATAGACATAGGTGCCTAAACCGGTCCCCAGGACCGGGTCTTCCTTCAGTACGGCCCGCATGACACTGAAATTGCTATACAGCGCATAGGTGCTGAGGTTCACCTGCTCGATTTCCTCCGTACTCACCTTCTGGGCCGTAAACAAATCAAAGGTATCGTCAACCCGGAACCGGACTTCGGGGATGCGGTAAATAAGCAGAGCGGTGCCGACAAGGACCGGGAAAAGGATCGCCAGGTAGAGGGGTTTCCGGAGGACGGAGTACTTGGAGAATACGATCATGGCCAGGCTCAGGCTCAGGCCCAGGTAGCCGAGTGAGGAGCGGGCGAGCAGGACGACCACCAGGATGAGCAGGGCGGACAGGTGGCGCGGGCGTTCGACAATGCCGAACAGGCGCGAAAGGGATAGGAAAACGGCCGGTGTGAGTGCGTAGACCATGAATGACGGTTCCTGGAACCAACTCTGGATCCTGGCTGTATGCAATTTGAAATTCCCCATATCGAAACCGAGATAGGAATAGTCCGCCCCGGGAAGGAACCCGGCCAGAGACGAGATAAACTGTAAAATGGCGACCCCACAGATCAGGTAGACTATCTGCAGGTAATCCCGGGCGATTTTTTTGGCGTCAAACCCGTAGGCGTTCACCAGTAAATAGGCAAATGTAAATTGGAACAGCAGCAACAAAAACTGTTTGGTAAAACCGCTGAAAGATGTTCCTTTTACCAACGGCACCAGGGCCAGGAGGACAAGCAGCCCGATTCCCCAGGAAAAAATGCGAAGCGAAACCCGTATTTTCTTCAGGCTGAACAGGTACACCCCGATCAACAGCGCCTGCAGCAGGTAGTTCACCCGGAAATCAAACCCCAGGTCTACGGGCACGTAGAGGTTCCCCAGGAAGATGGTGAGCAATGCCAGTTTATTGATCCACGACTTCATGGTAGCGGAGTTTGGGGTTGCCTATCAATTTAAAAAACATCGGGATCCTGTCTGCCTGGCCGCGAAGCAACCGGTTGAGGATATACATTCCGCCGTGGAGGATGTAAAAAAGGCCGATGGTGCTTTTGAAAAATTTCCGGTTAAAGAGGATTTTGCTCCGGATTCCGTAAAAATCGGAGAATTTTGAGGTGCTGCCAATGGCCCCGCCCCCCTTGTGGTAAATCCGCGATTCGTTTTCCACGCAAAACCCCATTCCCACCTTCCGCGCCCGCAAGACCCAGTCGTATTCCTCGAAAAAAAGGAAGTACGACTCGCACATGGGGCCCACCCGGTGATGGAATTCACTGGTGATAAACAAGGAGGCACCCACCGGGTAATCCACCGGTTGGTCCGGGTCCCTGTTCAGGCGGATCCATCCGGGAACCGGGAGGTACCGGCCGCCGGCGGACTGGATGCGATCCGGTTTCTCGTATTCGTACAATACGGAACCGACCAGGTCCATACGGCTCGTTCTTTGCGTGTGCACCAACGCCGCAAGCGTGGCAGGGGTGACCACCGTATCGTTGTTGAGCAACCAGAAATAGCGAAACCCGGGGTCTCCCGAAACTGCGCGAAGTGCCGTGTTGTTGGCAGCGGCAAAGCCCCGGTTCTCCGCGGCCCTGATAAACAGGATCTTTTCGGCGAACCCCGCAGGGACCAGGTCGCCTTCGGTGACCACCCGGTGTGGTACCGGGGCGCTTCCGGGGAATACGAGTTCGGGGAATGTCCCTTCCTCGGCTTGGAGCTCCCCCCTGGCCCACGAAAGCATTTGGTCCAGTGGCACCTCATCCGGGGAATTGTCCACCACGACAATGCGGAAATCGGGGTAATCCAATTTCAAGAGGGATTCCAGGCAGGCAATCGTATCCCGCCAGGACTTGAAGTTAACCAGTACAATACAGGTCTTGGGCGGCTCGGTCATCCCTCGGGTTCTTTAAAATGGGTCCAGGCATCCAGGTTCCTCCCGAGCATCCCCCGCAACCGGCTGACATCCTCCTGGAATAGTTGTGCCAGGTCGGCCAGGTCGGAGGAGCTGGGCGGCTCCATCGGGACAATCTGCCTGCGGAGGATTCGGTCCTTGGCCCGTCTCGCCCGCTCTGCCCAGCTATCCGGCAAGGCGTTCTTGATCCATGTTTTCGTATAATGCGGCCTGGCCAGGTAGCGGGAAATTGCCCCTTTTTTGTAGACGCCTCCTTCGTTAAATTTTTGTGCGATGGAATCGGGTACAAACGAGGCGTCCACTTCCAGGAATTCATAGAGTTCCCGCAGCGTTTTTTCAGGATTGGACACGAGGTCCTCGAACAGGATTATCCGGATTTTTTCCCGGGGAAATTGATCCAGGATCGACCGGACCTTATCCGCATACAGGGAATGACCGCTGTATTGCCAGAAATCCCCGTAGCCGGAGGCTGCCCGTTCCGGTTCAAGGGCCACGGCGCGGGCCAGGGGTTCCGACTCGTACCCGAGCCGGAGCTGGTGTTTGTAGTTTGAAATTGCCCGGCTTACCGGGTCCCTCAACACGACAACCACCTGTATCCCGTCGCCGAGTTCTTCCCGGAGCCGCGGGGCGATCGAATCAATATGGTAAAAATAGGAAGGGGATACCTCCCCGACCCTTTTCTCACCCGACACCCCGGTGAAATGTTCCCGGTATGCTGCCTTCGTGGCGGGAAGTTCCCGAACCGCGTCGCGGTCTCCGGGTCCGGCCGTCCGCTTCCGCAATTCGTCTACTGTGAAATAATGGAGCTCTTTCCGTTTCGGCAAGAAAATATCGGGGTGTTCCCGCAGGTATTCGTACAGAGAGGTGGTTCCTGCCTTCGGCACGCCCAGGACCAGGAAATCAGGTAACCGAATCGATGTTGAATTGCTCATTGCCAATCTTGTTATTTCACCGCTGTGGACGTTCTTTACAGCAGGTCGGAATACCCCAGCCGCTCCATCAGCGGGTCGTTTTGAATACGCCGGTAGAGTTCCAGTCCCTGCGGGTCGTTGCGGAACCGGTATGCCTTATCCGCCTCTATCCCATCGGTAATTTCCGCGACCAGCCCGTCCGTTACGTCAATGCCCAGATATTGTACGAGCTCCCGGAGCACCGGCTCCGGTTCTGCGAGGAAGGATTCGTACCGTATATGCATAAATGGCATGTCGAGTTTCCGCTCATGGTCCAGGATGGATTGCGTATACGTCTTCCAGAGTGCGTAGCCTTCCGATAGGTGGTCCGACCGAACCGAATCCTGGTACCCGACTTTACCTGACATCATTCGCTCCTTCAGCCGGGATCTCCAGCTTTTCCGAAAGGACTGCCGCGTTTGCGCCTCACGGGCCCTGAGGCTCAGGGCGACATCCACGGGGTTGCGGTATATGTGGAGGATTCGTGCCGCGGGAAATTGCCCGGCCCACAAATCAAGGGTAATTGAATTTCTGGGGTCTTTCCACCCCCAGCGATCCGGCAGCCTCCCGCCCATTTTCGCAGAGAGATACCGGCGTTTCCCCAGGTAGCCCGCCAGGGCCGAACCCCGGATCCTTCTCGATACGGCCCCGGCCAGGTGCTCCTGCATATAGTCTGAGGAAAACCGGTAGTTGGACGGGCTGTCCCAGAATGCGTTATGCTGGCGGAGGATCCAATTGTTGATCCCGATAAAAAAGAGGGATTCGTGATCGCCCTGCAGGTCGTCCCCCATGAAATAGCCGGACTTTTCAATAAACCGGCTCAGCATGGATGTCCCCGAGCGGTGCATACCCACCAGTATAAGCGGGGAATCTGAAAGTAATTTCTGGGCCATTCGCCGTTATTTCAATACAAATTTGATAAAACTTCGCAATTAAACGCGTGCGCTCGCCTTTTTTCTATTTCCACGGGATATAGACCGCATAGATTCCCAGTTTTTGCCGCGCCAGGATGACCAGGACGATATTCTTCAAGCCGATACTTGCCATAGTCGCAATGGCAGCGCCCAGGATGCCGTGGTAATAGATCAAAACCAGGTTAGCCGTCAGTGCAAAAGCCACAGCGGCCAGGGTTACCTGCATGACGGATTTCTGGTGGCCGCTCATGTTCAGCAACAGGCCAACGGGGCCACACCCCGCATTGAGCAATTGGCCGAAGCACAGGATCACCAAAACGGTAGCCCCATCCGAAAATTCCGGGTTGATCGAAGCCAGGAGCGTTTCCGGGAATAGGATCAATAGTAAAAAAGGCAATGCGGAAAGGAGAAAAATATACCGGGTGCTTTTCCGGATAAACCGGTCCAGCTCTTCCCGCTTTCCCTTCCAGTATAGATGGGAGATTCTCGGGGCAATCGTCGTGTTTATAGCCAAAAGGACAAAGCTGATCAACAGGGACAGTTTCAGGCACAACGCAAACACTCCCGTGTCGTAGGTGTCCTGTATCGCCTGAACCATGTAAAGGCTTGCGTTGGCCAGGATATAGGATCCCAGTGCCACCACCATCAGGGGCAGTGCCGTCCTCAGGAGTTCGCGGGTATGCAATCCGGAACGCCCCCCCGCCAGTTTAGCAACGCGACGCAGCGTTTGGGTCAGGGAGATGAATGAAGTCAGGAATACACCGCCCGCCAAGGCGTAGATCGGCAATTTCATCGAATCGAATTCGTGGAAAGCCAAAATGCCCAGCGCAGTCAGGAGGGGAATGACCAGGGTGCGGTAAAACTCCGAAATGGCCGCCTGCCCCAATCCCCTCAAATACTCGACGTTGATCAGGTTGACCGTGAAGAATGGCGCCATCAGGCCCACGAGGCGCAGCGTGTCCGCGTGCTGCGGGTCATCAAATACCCGGTTTGCCAAAAATTCTGCACCCAGGATCAACGCCAAGGATAAAGGGACAACCGACCAGCCGATGATCCTGAGGCTCGTATAATACAGCGCTTTCTGCCGTCCCGAGTCCTCCGGGCCGCTGAACTGGCCCGCATATCGAAGGATTGCCGTGGGCAGGCCTACACCGGCCACATGGCCATAGACGATCATGGTGGTTTGGGCAATACTGTACAGCCCCAGGCCCACCGGGCCAAACCGCCTGGACACCAGGATGGCCACGACATAACCGAGCAGCATCCCCAATGCCTTAACCAGCATCACCCAAAAACTCTGGCGTGCGAGGGAACCCGGGGCCTTGAAAAATTTTCTGATCCCCGTCATGTCTTATTCCAGCTAGAAAAATCCAGGGAAGTCAACTCCTTCAGGCGGGGTATCTCCTCCGAATAGTACGTCTGCCAGGCCTGCCGGTACACCTCCCCGGATAACGGGGTTACGGAATCCGTGCGGCTGTTCAGCTCGTTGATGCGTTCGCGGAGTTTCTTCTTGAATCGCATGGAAGGCACGAGCCGCTTGACCAGCCGTTTTACCGCGGTGTCCTTGAATATCACGTCCCGGAGCATTTTACTCCTGGGCTGGGAAGCCGGGTTGCTCTTCAGGTCGAACCGGTATTCAAATGCCGGCAAACCGAGGAATTCGTGTATGCGTTCCAGGGTGGCTTCGGGAGCGCCGATCAGGTCGTCTTCAAAGGTCAGGAATAAAAACTGCGACGGGTCGAAAAACCGGAAATACGTTTCAATCTGCCGGTGGTAATACCCCCTCTGGATGTAGCTGAACTGGTTCCGGCCGAAAGGCTCGCCCGTACGGTCCTTTTCCCTGGCGAGGGCGTCCTGGAAAGAAAGCGTTTCAAACCCGCGGCGGCAGCTCATCAAATAGTGGGAATAGGCTCTTCGCACCGGGTCGCGAAGGATGAACAGGAAACGCAGGGGGGTATCCGGCCCGATCTGCCTGTGGATCCGTTCGGCCGTTCCCTCAAAAAAACAATAGCTGGGGTCCACTTCACCCACCACCCGGCAGGCCTGGAGTTCGTCCGGCTCAAAATACTTCTTGAAATAGGCGGCAACCCCCTCGCGGTTTTTGTGGGGAAGCGAAAAAAAATGGGTTTCTTTTTCCCGCGGTAGGCAAACAGCCGGATTCTGCTGCAGGATGTCATTCAGGGTGGTCGTCCCCGCTTTCTGGGCCCCGATACAAAAGAACATGGGTTTATTCATGATGGATCCTTTCGGTTGCACAACTACCTGTCGCCCCCTCCGGCCGATTCTCGTTTGGCGAGCGCAAGTCCCAGGCTGGATTTCCAGCCGGGCACCTGCAGGCCGGTTGCCATCCGGAACTTTTCCTTGCTCAGCACGCTATACTCCGGGCGGCTGGCCGGGGTCGGGAATTCCTCTGACCCGATGGGTTCAACAGCCCCAGGCAATCCGGCCTGCTCAAAAATTTCCCGGGCAAACTCGAACCAACTCGCCTGCCCTTCATTGCTGTAGTGGTACAGTCCGTAAGCCGGCCGGATCTCACCCGTAACCAGCCGGACAATCACCCGGGCAAGGTCGCCTGCGTATGTGGGGGTCCCCACCTGATCGTCCACCACCCGGGTCATTTCGCGTTCCACCCCAAGGCGCAGCATCGTATTCATAAAGTTCTTGCCGAAAGGGGAATACAGCCAGGATGTCCTGAAGATATAATGCGTGTCGAGGGTATCGGCCACAGCTATTTCCCCTTCCCATTTCGTGCGCCCGTAAACGCTCTGCGGATTTGGTTTATCCGATTCCGTATACGGGGTCTTTTTCCTTCCGTCAAAGACAAAGTCCGTCGACAGGTGGATCAGTGTAGCCCCGTGTTCTTTGCAGGCCAGCGCCAGGTTGCGGGGACCGGCTGCATTAATCGCCTCGGCCGGCCCGGGTTCAGATTCGGCCTGGTCCACCGCCGTATAGGCTGCACAATTGATACAATAGTCCGGTGGGGCCGCCTCAAAACGGGAAAGGACAGCCTGTTCCCGGGTAATGTCCAGGTCTTCCACATCCGTATACACGGCATTTACCCCGTGTGCCTTGTCAAATTGGCCCTTGAGGCACTGTGCCAGCTGACCTTTGCCGCCGGTTATCAGGACATTTACCATACGATTTCCGCTTCACGCAATCCGGGTAATTCCCGGTCTTTCCCGTGGACTATTTGCCGGTGGGCAGGCACCCCCCAGTCAATGGCCAACTCGGGATCTGCGTAATAGATCCCCCCTTCCGATTCCGGATTGTAAAAATTATCACATTTATAGAAAAAAACAGCCGTCTCGCTCAAAACCGAGAATCCGTGCGCAAAACCGCGGGGGATATAGAGTTGTTTGCGGTTATCGTCGCTGAGTTCCACGGCTACATGCTTTCCAAAAGTCGGCGAACCTTCCCGTAAATCGACTGCCACATCCAATACCCTGCCCTGTAATACGCGTACGAGTTTGGCCTGTGCATCGGGGCCCTTTTGATAATGGAGTGCCCGGATGACCCCGTATTTGGAATAGGATTGGTTGTCCTGCACAAACCCGCCGGCTTTTCCGGTTTCCGCCTCGAAATTCCGGGCGTTGTACGATTCAAAAAAGTGCCCCCGCGGGTCCTCGAAAATCCTGGGTTCCAGGATCAGGCATCCAGGGAGCTCTGTTTCTGTAACAATCATTGGTGTTCATTTAAAATCCCCAGCAGATTTGTGCCATATCCGCTTTTCATAAGGGGGTCTGCAAGTTCCCTGAATTGCGATTCGTCGATAAAACCCATTTGGTAGGCCGCCGCCTCGATAGCCCCTATTTTAAGGCCCTGACGCTCTTCGATTACCTGCACGAACTGGGAAGCCTGCATGAGTGACTGGAACGTCCCGGTATCCAACCAGGCGGTGCCCCGGTCGAGGATACGGACATTCAGGGTCCCCCTGCTCAGGTATTCCTTGTTGATGTCGGTAATTTCAAGCTCTCCACGGGCACTGGGCCGGATGGACTTGGCGATCGACACCACCTCGTTGTCGTAGAAATAGATGCCGGGAACAGCGTAGTTGGAACGGGGCTCCCGGGGCTTCTCCTCAATGCTGATCGCCTTGCCTTCGGAATTGAATTCCACGACCCCATACCTCTCCGGATCGTGTACCCGATAGGCGTAGATAATCCCTCCCTCCGGGTCGTTGTTGGCCTGCAATAGTTTGGCAAGGCCGGTTCCGTAGAAAATGTTATCCCCCAGGATCAGCGCGACCTTGTCCGAACCGATAAACGACTCCCCGATAAGGAAGGCTTCCGCCAGGCCGTTTGGCGCATCCTGAACCGCGTATTGAAATTCGCAGCCATAGCGGGTTCCGTCGCCCAGCAATTCCTCAAACAGCGGCAGGTCCTTAGGCGTGGAAATTATGAGGATTTCGCGGATGCCCGAATATATAAGCGTTGAAAGCGGGTAATAAATCATCGGCTTGTCGTAGACCGGCATCAGCTGTTTGCTCAAGGCAAGTGTAATTGGGTGCAGGCGCGTGCCGGAGCCTCCGGCCAGGATAATTCCCTTCATAATTGCTATTCTGTTTTCCGGGGTCCCGTCAGGAACCGTAGTGATTTTTGTAATAGTCCTGGTAATCGCCCGAGGTTACACCCTCGAGCCATTGCGTATTCTCCAGGTACCAGTCAATGGTCTTTTCCAGGCCTTCTTCAAAAGTAACCGAAGGTTTCCAGTCCAGCTCCCCGCTGATCTTGGATGCATCGATCGCATAACGAAGGTCGTGGCCGGGGCGATCCTTAACAAAGGTGATAAGTTTTTCCGAAGTTCCGGGTTCCCGGTCGAGTTTCCGATCCATCTGCGCACATAGCAGCCGTACCAGGTCGATGTTCTTCCATTCGTTGAAGCCTCCAATATTATACGTCTCCCCATTCCGGCCCTTGTGGAATATCACGTCGATGGCACGGGCGTGGTCTTTAACATAGAGCCAGTCACGCGTATAGTTGCCATCACCGTAGACCGGCAGGGGCTTTTTGTGAATGATGTTGTTGATAAAGAGCGGGATGAGCTTCTCCGGGAAATGGTAAGGCCCGTAGTTGTTGGAGCAATTACTCACCACATAGGGCAGCCCATAGGTTTCCCCATACGCCCGGACAAAGTGATCCGAGCTCGCTTTGGAGGCAGAATACGGTGAATTCGGGTCATAGGGCGTGCTTTCATGGAACAGGCCTTCCTCCCCGAGGGAGCCGTAGACCTCATCGGTGCTCACGTGGTAAAATCTCCTGCCTTCCGTTTCTTTCCACTGGTTCCTGGCCGCATTGAGCAGGTTTACCGTGCCAATCACATTGGTCCTGACAAATGCAAGGGGGTCGGTATGGACCGGTCCACATGCGATTCGGCTGCCAGGTGGATCACCCCGCAGAAATCATGCTCCTCAAAAAGCCGGCCGATAAACGGCTCATCGGTGATGTCCCCTTTGATAAATGTATAGTTGGTGCGGTCCTCTATGTCCTTGAGGTTTTCGAGGTTCCCGGCATATGTCAGGGCGTCCAGGTTTAATACGTGATACGTATCGCTGTATTTGGTAACAAACAGGCGTACAACGTGGGAGCCAATAAAGCCGGCGCCCCCCGTGATCAATAATTTTTTCAATGGCATAGATTCATTTTTCTTGGTTTCTACTCCGGGTTTCGCTCAAGTGCCCGGGCCTTTCGATCCAAAATCCGCAGCAGGGTGATGAGGAGAAAACCTAAAATCAGGGCCGCAGGCATGTAAAAAATACTCCGCTTAAAAAAAGACTCTTTCAGGATGCGTGCCTTGCCAAAGTTGATCACCGAAATAGCTTCCTGCCGCCGCTTTAACTCCACACGCTTGTTCTCGGAATCCCGGACCAGGTTGCTTTTCAGTTCCAGCAAGTCCGCCACAGCCAGTGTCTCTTCATTTTCCAGTACCAGTTGTCCATCCGGAACTCGATTCTCCCGGGCCATCTGATCCGTAAAATTCTCAATCAGCACATCGATTTGCGCGATGACCGAATCATTCTGCCGGATCCGCTCCCGGGCATTCTCGCTATAGGTCTCCACGAGTTCCTGATAATAGGCGTTCGAGTTTATATATGCAATTATTTTTTCTGCCGTCCGGCGGCCGCTTTCGGGGTGGGGGAAATAAAAAGTGATCCGCTGGTCCATGGTCCCCCGGTCCATGAGGTGGGCCCGGACAATATCGTCAATGGCGTCTGTGTTTTCAAACTCCAATAACAATTCCAGGAACCGGGCTTCATCCTCGTATCGGTTTACATTTTCAGCATTCAGGGAATTGATCTCGATCCTGAAATCCTTCAGGTCGCTTACCGGAACCTCCAGTTGGTTGAAAAACAGCGTGTCCCGTCCCGTAATATTTGCGTCAAGCTCGTCCACGATGTCGTAGAGGTAATTCCGGCTCTCAAGGTTGGGCGAGACGATGACGTCCAGTTTGTACCTGGTGCCCGTTATCAGCTTAAGGCCATACCCGAGCAGTAAGCCGACAACGGCCAGAATGAAGAGCAGGATGAGGTTCCTCTTCAGGAAGAGGAAGAATCGCAGCAAGGTATTGGCCAGGTTGTCCCCCCCTGCCCGGATCATTCGCAATAATTCCCTTAGATCCAGTTCGCCGGATGTTTGCGGGGGGGTCGGTTCGGTGTTTCCAGACATAGTTTAACTATTA
Organism: Robiginitalea sp.; assembly: GCA_964226055.1. Lineage (GTDB taxonomy): Bacteria > Bacteroidota > Bacteroidia > Flavobacteriales > Flavobacteriaceae > Robiginitalea. Next base: position 34,075 of record CAXQQM010000275.1, read on the forward strand.
AAAATTTGTTTCAATATTTTGTCGGTAATCAGGTAGGTCGGTTTGACGCCGGTGGTGCCCAGCCCGCCGGAAGCCAGCGTATGCCCGGTCTTGAGCGGGTTGTCCGAGGCGTAGTAGGCGTACCGCACCTTTACGTCCTCCCGGATACTCTTGCGGATGCGGGAAGCCGATTGGATGGCCTTCTGGTAGTGTACCCCCTCCATTTCCAGGCCGATGACATTCCAGGTGGAATCGTGGAAAAAGCTCAGGATATCCTTGTTCTGCAGGGAGGTTCCCAGGACAGTAACCATGGTGCCTTCAAAAACCCGCAGGCCGTTCCCCTCAAAATCCGATTTGCCAAGCTCGTTCCGGAACGGGTAGTTGTCGGCCGTGCCTTCAAAGATGTGGGCGGAAGGGATCATCAGGTCGCCTTTGTCGCCTTCCAGGATCCCCGCCTTCCCCATGATGGATATGGAGTCCACCGGCATGTAGTGGAGCTTCCCGTCAATTTCGTAGGGCTTCAGCAATTCGTCGATCGTCTCAAAAGCCTGCTCCCCGAAGGCGTAGTCCATGACCAGGATCACCGGCTTGTCGGCATCCTTTTCTGCCGCCGGTTCGTAGCAACAGGCATCCGGGCCCAGGCGGGCCGTGTCGAAAAGCTGTACGTCGATGTTCGTGCCGGACAGGTCGTCGATGGGGATCATCCCGTTTTTGACGGCCCGGGACGTCACGAGTTGGCGGAGCTTGGCGCTACCGGGTTGGCTCAGTGCCTCGTAGAGCTCCAGGCGGGACTTACCCGGCAGCGTTTTGGCCAGCGCCTTCCTCGCAAAAAGCGAGTTCAGCACGCTGTGCATATTGCTGCTGATGATGTGCAGCGGCCGGTTGAGCAACCCCTCCTTCCGAAGCACGTCTTTGATGTTGTTCGCCCACCGCTCCCCGTGGATGTGGTGGCCCAGGCGTTCCCGGAGGAGCGAGCTGAAGGTGATGGTCCGTTTTTCTCCCGTGGTGATTTCCTCGATGGCCAGCTTGCCGAGCCAGTAGATGATTTGCAGGAAGCGGGCCGGGTTTTTCTTGGTGGCCAGTTTGTCGTATACCTCCGCGACTTCCACAAAGGAACGCCCCAGGATGTTCGCAGTATGGATAAGCGCCACCTCCCGGTCGGCCTGGGAGAGTTTCTCCTTTTCGATCGCTTTTTCGAGTTTCTGCCAGTCCCGGATGGTCTTGGGCCCGTCATCGATCAGCACGCGCCGCCCGATTTTGTCGGATTCCACAAAGAGGAAGGTCAGGTGCGTGAGGATGTCGTAGATATCTGAGCGCCCCCGGGTGATCTCGATATTCATTTGCTCCTCGTCGATGCGGTAACAGTTCCGGCGCCTCTTGGGGGGAATGATCGGCTTGAAGTGGGATTTGCCGTACCCTTCGTCCGAGGTGAGGTTGATAAAACGGCACTGTTCGATACCTTCAGGCAGCCGTTCGAGTACGTACATCAGTCCCTCGAGTTCCGCCTTATCCTCCCCGATTGAACCGTATATCTCCGGGCGTAACTGCAGGAGCGCGTTCCGCAGCGTTTCGCCTGAAACGCCCATGGGCTTGTAGAAGCCCCGGTTAAACAAATGGCGCATGGTAATGTACATGCGCTCAATAGCATTGGTGGATTCCTGCGCTCGGGTTGTCTCCATCAGTTAGGTTCCTGCGGCAAATTTACGTTTAATTTTCGTACACAAAAGGGTGCCGCTATTTGCGATAGGGGTACAGTGCGTCGGCTACTTTCCGGTCATTGGCGAGCCGCTGCACCTTGTTCTGCCCGCCCAGCTTGCCCACCGACTTCATATATTCCCTGAATCCGCCGGTGCGGATCCGGGTGATCTTCAGGCGCTGCAGGATATTCCCGGCGATCAGGTCGTAGTAGTAACTGTTTTGCTTTTGCAGGGAGGCGTCCAGCCTGGTGATGAATGCCGGCATATCCGCCGGTTCCGCTTCAAATTCGACGAGCCATTCGTGGTAGGGCAGCTCCTCCCCCTCGGTTTCAATCACCGGGGCCACCGTGAACTCGGCAACCCGGGCCCCGGATCCCTCCAGGGCTTCTTCCATGGCGTACTCCACCTCCTTGGCAATCACGTGCTCCCCGAAGGCGGAAATAAAATGCTTTATCCGGCCCGAAACGATTACCCGGTAGGGGTCCAAAGAAATAAACTGAACGGTATCTCCCAGGTTGTAGCCCCACAGGCCGGCATTTGAGGAGATGACCATGGCGTAATTTACCCCGGTCTCCACCTCCCCGATGGTCAACCGGCGCGCCCCCGGTTCAAAGAATTCGTCCGCCCGGACAAACTCGTAGAAGATCCCCGCGTCCAGCAAGAGGAGCAGCCCCTTGCCCCCGTCTGTATCCTGGTAGGCAAAGAACCCTTCACTGGCCGGGAAGAGTTCGATACTCGCCACCCGCCGGCCCAGCAGGTGTTCAAACCGGCCCCGGTAGGGCTCAAAGTTCACGCCCCCGTAAATAAATAACTCCAGGTTGGGGAACAATTCGCCCACATCCTTCCCGGTGCGCTCCCGCAATTTTTCAAAGTACATCTGCACCCAGGAAGGGATCCCCGCGATGACGGTCATGTCTTCCTCCACCGTTTCATCCACGATCCGGTCTACCTTGGTCTCCCAGTCTTCAATGCAATTGGTCTCCCAGCTCGGCAGGCGGTTTTTCTGCAGGTACCCGGGCACAAAATGGGCGGAGATTCCCGAAAGCCTCCCGATCTTGATACCGTTTTTTTCCTGGAGTTCCGGGCTGCCCTGCAGGAAGATCATCTTCCCGTCCACAAATGCCGCCCGGCCGGTCCGGTGGATGTAGCTCAGGATCGCATTCCGGGAGGCGCGTACCTGTTCCCGGATGGAAGGCCGGGTAATCGGGATGTACTTGGCCCCGGAAGTGGTCCCGGACGTCTTGGCAAAATAAAGGGGCTTGCCGGGCCAGAGGATATCTTCCTTCCCTTCCAGGGCGGCCGACACCCAGGGTTTCAGTTCCTCGTAGTCGCGGATCGGGACACGGGAGGCAAAATCGTCATAGGTGTTGATGGACCCGAAATCGTGATCCTTTCCGAATCGGGTCCCCCGGCCCTGCCGGAGCAATTCCCGGAAAACCTTGAGTTGGGCCGCCTGGGGGTTGCGCACCCACCGCCGGGACCGGTAATGGACAGTTGCTGCAAAAATCCGCGCTGCCAGGGCCTTCAGGGACATAGAAATCAATTAAAGTCGATGTAATTCAACGGATTGACCGGGTTGCCGTTTTTCCAGAGTTCGAAGTGCAGGTGCGGGCCCGTGGTAAGCTCCCCGGTGTTCCCTACCGAGGCGATGACCTCCCCGGAGCGGACGACTTCGCCCTGCTCTTTGGCCAGCGACCCGTTGTGTTTGTATACGGAAAGGAGGCCGTCTTTATGTTCCAGGATGACCACATAACCGGTGGCAGCCGTCCATTCGGAGAAAATGACCGTGCCGTTGGCCACCGCTTTCACCGGGGTGTCCCGGGGGGCCACCACATCCACGGCGTAATGCCGGCCTTTGGGGTCGTACCCCTGGGAAACGGTCCCGGTCAGGGGGGCAAACAAGAGGGTGCTTCCATCGGCGCTCGGCCGTTCGAACAAATTGTACTTGTCCTCCAGGGCCACCTGTGCCCGCAGGACGCTGTCTTCGCGGATCGGACTCAGGTCTACCTGGGCGGGATCGATTTTGAAGGGTTCGAAGACGGAGTCCCGGTTGGTCTGGTTGTTCTCGATATCCCCCCGCAAAACCTTGCGGATGTTGTCAATATACCGATTAGTATAATTGAGGACGGTTACCAGGGAATCCGTGGTATACGTGAGTTCGGTTGCCTGCCTTTTCAGGGCCGTGGAAGAATAGCCGGGGATGTATTCCCTTAAGGGGGTGAAGGCGATGAGCAAGGTAGTCAGCGCAATAAGGCCAATGACGGCCAGGGACCCGGATACAAACACATTCAACCGGCTCAGTTTAAAGGATATCTTCTCCTCAAAAGTATTCTCATTCAGGATAACCAGCCGATACTTGTGCAACAGTTTGCGCCTGATCTCCTTCCGTCGTTTATCTTTCTTCGCCATGGATCGGGAGTCAAATCGAGATGATTTGTCTAAAATAAGGCTTCTGCCACAATAAAACGGGCAGGAATATGTTTTTTCATTACCTTTACATTCCTAAAATGAAGCAGGCATGAATGCACTTTTATTATTCTTAGCAATTGGGCCCTGGCAGATTGCCATCATCGTCCTGGTGGTATTGTTGTTGTTCGGCGGAAAGAAAATCCCCGAGCTGATGCGCGGATTGGGCAGCGGGATCAAAGAGTTCAAGGATGCATCCCGCGAAGACGAAAAGCTGGACGAAAAGAAAGAATAAACTACCGGATCGGACGGGTTTTCCCCTCCTGCCGGATGGAATATTATATATCAGAAGCACCCTGTGGGGTGCTTTTTTATTCCCGTCCCCTTGTGTTTTTTCACAACTCCACCCATCTGACCCAGCCTTATCCGTTCGTCGATCAGGCCTTTGTCGCAGCCGGCGCACGTCCATTTTCGCCCACTTCTATCTCCCTCAAAACCACAACAATCCCCCATTCACGACGTAATTCCCCGGGTTCACAACAAAAAATTACCCCCCGGTACGGGATGCCTTATTTTCGGGGCATGCAGAAGGACGGACTAATTTCCGTTCCGTGCAACCTCATAACCGACCCGATGAAGAACCCGTTAAAAATTTGGCTGGCAGTCGGCTGCCTGATTTTCGCGAGTATGCTCCCGGCCCAGGAATCGCCCCGGGCTGAGTGGGCGGCTGCGTCCCAGGCCACCGACGGCGACACACCGGCTGCGCCCGGTGCCGATCTTGCGATGGGCTATCAGGCGGAGCGCGCGGACACATTTGACGAAGCGGCTTTTACCGCCCGTGCCCGCGAGGCCGGGATCCCCGTGCGTCGATTCGGCCAGCCGGCTTCCGTGGCCGACGGGTTATACCTGATTGTCGGGGTGTTCAAAGAAGGCAAAAACCTCCGGCGTTCCGTGCGGAAACTGAAGCGCAAAGGGCTGGATGCCGGCAGCTTTATCAACCCGGAAAATAACCTGAACTACGTCTACGCTTCCCATTATACCAACCCGGAAGAAGCGCTCCTCGGGGCCACCAGCCAACTGGACGGGTCCTATCGGGGCGACCTCTGGATCCTGATCAACGGGGAAATTTCCCCGGCACCGGAACCCCGGGCGCCCGCCGACGAGTTCTCGGCAGGCACCAGCCCCGGGATTGTAGGAAAGGAATCCGCAATGGGGCAAGCCGGCCGGCTAGCTGCGGCAGAAACGCCCATACAGGAAACAACCGGGCAGGCAACCGCCCCGGGAACCACCCGGACGGTCCTGCTGCAGCGGGCGGACCGCTATTTCGATATCATGTGGTATGCGGAAGCGGCCCGCCTGTATGAGCAGTTGCTGGACCGGGACGAGAATGCCTACTCTTTTGAGATTATCCGCAAAGTGGCGGACGCCCATTATTTCAATACGGACATGGAGCGCGCCTACCACTGGTATGACATCCTCTACGACCGGTACGGGGATGAGATGAGTGCCGCCAACCTTTTTAAGTACGCGCACGCCCTGAAGGGCAACGGCAAATACGGCCGGGCCCGTCGGATTATGCGGCTTTACGACAAACTCTCGGACGCTTCCGGGGAGGCCGCTGGCAACCAACACCTCCTGAGGGAAACCGTCATGGACAATATCCTGGACCGGGAGGCCGCCTACGGTATCCGGAACCTGGATGTCAATTCAAAATACTCCGAATTCGGGCCGATGTTCTACCAGGACGACCAAATCGTGTTTGCGTCGTCCGTGGATTCCGCATTCTTTCATACCAGAAGGTATAAATGGAACAACCAGCCCTACCTGGACCTTTACGTTTCCCGCTTGAATGCAGAAGGGGACAACCTGGAACACGGGGTGAAGTTTTCAAAAACCCTGAATACAAAATACCACGAGGCCGGGGTGGCATTCTCCCCGGATAAACAAACGGTATATTTTACCCGAAACAATTACGGGAAAAGGCTCCGCCGGGACAAGAACGGCGTAAACCACCTGAAACTCTACCGGTCCCAAAAGGTCGGGGACGAGTGGACGGAGGCCGAGGAACTCCCATTTAACGGGGAGGGTTATTCCACCGGCCACCCGGCCCTGAGCCCGGACGGGAAACAACTGTATTTTGTTTCCGATATGCCGGGCACCATTGGGGGTACGGATATCTTCGTGGTAGACGTCCTCGGGGACGGGACCTTTTCGGAGCCCCGGAACCTGGGGCCGGGCATCAACACCCCTCAAAAGGAAATGTTCCCGTTTATCACCGGGCGGAAACTCTATTTCTCCTCCAACGGCCACGTGGGCCTGGGCGGCCTGGACGTTTTCCAGGTTTCCTTCGACGAGGAAATCGGGTTCCTGGAGGTGGAGAACCTCGGGCAACCCATCAACAGCAAAAAGGACGATTTCTCCTATATCGTGGACGAGGCCACCCAGAAAGGCTTCTTTGCCTCCAACCGGGTGGGCGGCAAAGGGGATGACGACCTGTATTCCTTCCAGCGCCTCTTGCCGGAGGAAACCAACGAGAATGCCATTGCCGGCGTGGTGACGGACCTTGTAACCGGGGATGCGATTCCCGAAGCCCTGGTCACCCTCCTGGATGACAACAACCGGAAACTCAAGGAAATTGTCACGGAAGCCGATGGAAGCTTCGTCTTCCAGGACCTGGACAGCAACACGCGCTACCGAATCCAGGTGGAAAAAGCAACTTATTCCGAGCAACAGGAAGAGGTGGCTACCCGGGACAACGAGCGGGTGGATGTGGAACTGCCCATGCGGAAACTCCAGGAACGGATCGTCGTGGAAGACGGGGTCCGCAAGCTCAAGACCGGCCCCATCTACTTTAATTTCGACAAACACAACATCCGCTCCGACGCCGCCGAGGAACTCGACAAGCTCGTTGCCGTGATGCAGGAATACCCAAGTATGGTAATTGCCATCGAATCGCATACGGATTCACGGGGAAGCAGCGTCTACAACCGCTACCTCTCCGACCTCCGGGCCAAATCCACGCGCGCCTACCTGATCGAAAACGGCATCGCCCCGTCCCGGATCCAGAGCGCCACGGGTTATGGGGAAGACCGGTTGCTGAACGATTGTGACGGCAGCGTCCGCTGTACATCCCAGCAGCACCAGCTCAACCGCCGTTCTGAATTCATCGTCGTGGACATGTAGTCCCGCCAACCAAAAAGCCAAACACATGAAAACCATCATGCTTATTGCCGAAATCTACCGGGAGGCATTCCAGGCCATCGGGTCCTTTGTGGTCCGTAACCTTTACAGGATCCTGTTCTGGTTCTGTTTTGCCTGCTACCTGATTGTCC
>CAXQQM010000276.1:0-7370 GCA_964226055.1 Robiginitalea sp.
GGCCGGAACGGATTATTGAATTGCCCGAATAGAGGCACTGCTTACCCCATCCCATTGGACGATTCCGTCGCGGAACGTGTCCGACGGGGAACCTCTCAGGCCTGAAGCTCTTCCATCAGGTCGTCGTAGTTGTAGAATTCCTTGGACCCATCGGCATCACCAGCCGGTTTGCGGTAGAGGATGCCGGCGCGGATGGCCTTGAGGCCGGAAACCCCCTGAAGGCCCTCGAGTTCCACAATTTCGATATCATCGGTGAAATACCCCTTGGATTTTAAAAACCGGATATACCTCAAATACTCCAGTTCGTCTTTTTTCTGGGAATAGACGATTACCAGTTTCCCGGAGCGGGTCAGGCGCTCGTCGGACCCCTTGATCTTGGACTTGTCGATACGCTTTTTGATAACCTCGTAGCGGGCGTTGTAGGTCCCGTCCACATCGAAGCGCTTCTCGTCCATCCGGAATCGGATGCTCAGGGAGGTGTTGTAGACCAGGATCAGGGAAGCCACGTCGAGCTGTACGGGTAACTCGGCTTTGAAATCGTAGTAGGCGTTCTCCATCTCGCACATCACCTGGAGCTGCCACAGTCGGAGGTTACTCAGGTAGAGCGGGTCGAACTCGCGTTCGGCGGCGATGGAGTCCCCGATATACATGTTGTGCTCCACCCCATCGGTCTTGTAGCGTTCAAAATAATGCGGGAACATCTTCTGGGCATCTTCCTGCCTCCGGTCCAGTACCGAGGCCAGGGACTTATTGATCCGCATGACAGTTTCGTCGTAATTCCTGCGGTGGTCGTAATAGGATTGGGTGCCCATATCGATCCCCGCCTCATAGGAGAGGATTTCGGCCCCCAGCTGCTTGTCCACCCCTTTCAGGTGCTCAAACACGGGTATGATCTCGTCCTGGACAAAATTGAATATCGCCTGCTCGCTATTGGTGTGGAGCACCTCCTTGATATCCTCTATATGGTTGTTGACCCGGTAAATCAGCTCCTCGTATATGGGCAGCTCCGTCTTCTCAAATGCCACTTCCAGTACGGCGCGGATCCGCGAAAGCTGGATCATCAGGTCGTGCTGTATGGCGGAATTCCGGGCCCGGGAGGAATCCCGGATATCGATTTGCCCGTACAGCGGGTGTACGTCCTGGAAAGCGATTTCCTTAAAGGCCGGGTCGTTCCCCTCCAGCTGGTCGATGATAAATTTCTTGGCCTCTTCCTGGAAGCGCCACAACACGGATTCATGGACGGTAGTGCATTCGTGCTGGATGATCGCGTCAATGAGGTTCTCCTCCTCGATCTTGGAGCGGACCACGGCCGAAACGATAAACGGCATTACGTCGTCCAGCTTGGTGGCGTTTACCCCGTTGAGCGCATTCGGCTCGCTGGAGACTACCTCCAGCAGGCCGAGTACCTCGTCCTTGTCGGCGATAGGGGCAAATATCGCGCTGCGGATCCCCTGCTCGTACAGGTTTTTGTAGAATCCCTGCCCCTTGGAGAGCTTCTGGTATTTTTCGACGTCCGGGATGACGTAATACGCCTTTTGCCGGAGCAGCCTTTCATAGGATTTTTCGCAAAGGCACTTATTGCATTCGCGGGCTGCGGCATCGCCCAGGATAAAGCTGTCCATGCCCTTGCCGTAGACTTTTTCGAACTGCCCGTCTTTGCGGTTATAGGTAATGAAGCCCACCTTCAGGTCGTTCAGCCGGAAAAAGGACCGAAACGTGTCCTGCAGTTCACTCATAAAATTGTCACTGCCCCTTTTATCGCTGGCGATCAGCTCGGATTTGATCGCGGAAATAGAGTGCTCCGAGGTGACGTCGAACATATTCGCGATGACAAACCCCTTGATGATAAAGCTCTCCGGCGGGATAATCGATTTCCAGTATTCCAAATCGTCCGGACGGGACAGCATCTCGTCCACATCGTCCTGGGAAATTTCCGGCGCCTCCCCGTTGGGAAGGATTTCCATAAAGTCCGCGTTGTACAGGATCCTGTAATGCCGCTTTACCCCGTTGGCATCCGGGAATTCAAAGAAATAAGGCCGGCTGAAATCGAGTTTATAGCCGTAGAAGTTGTTGAGGATGACCGTGCAGGTCATGATATAATCCTGCCCTTCCGTACGGCTCATCAGTATAGGGCTGAAGTCTTTTCCCGCCGCCTCGAGAATCTTTTGCAACCGTTTGGAGGGGTGGGAAAGCACATCCACGTAAGGCAGGGAGAGCGCCTTGATCTCATTGTGGCTGAGCACCTCGGAAAAGGCATCCTGCAGGATCACATCGATGGCTTCCCGGTGCGTTTCGAGTTTTTCCACCTCCGCAAAGCCTTCCCGGAGTTCCGGGTAGGGGGCCTGGGCATTGAGGATCCGCCGGGCCTTCTCCTGCTGGTAGGGCGTACCTTCCTCCGCCAACCGGTCGTAGAAACGGAGGTACTTGTCAAAGCTGATCAGGAATTTAGCCGGGAAGTCCTGTTTCATAATCTTATGTTTACCCCTGTTTCGTCGCAGCAGAGCATGTAAAATTACAAAATAAAACGGTTCCCTATCGAGCGCTAAGACGAACGCATTCCGCACATTTTTTGGATATTTAGGGAAAATTCCAGGATGTCCTCCCGCCGCCGCCTCGACCGCGCCTACGAAAATGCACGGGTTGTCCCGTTTGACGACCGCTCCCGGCTGATCCTGTTCAGTGACTGCCACCGGGGGGACAACAGCTTCGCCGATGAATTCGCCAACAACCGGAATATCTACTACCACGCCCTGAAACATTATTACCAGGAGGGCTTCCGCTATTTTGAACTCGGGGATGGGGACGAACTTTGGGAAAACCTCAGTTTTGAATCCATCTTTGAGGCCCATAAGAATGTCTATACGCTCCTGCGCAAATTCCATCTCGAGAACCGCCTCCACATGATCTGGGGCAACCACGACATGGTGTACAAGGACCCTGAATACGTGGAAGCCCACCTGAGCAGTTATTTCGAGCCTATCGACGGCAGGGACAAGGACCTGTTTGAAGGCATCCGGTACGAAGAAGGTATCGTATTGCGGCACGAACAGACGGGGCAGGAGCTGTTCCTGTGCCACGGGCACCAGGCGGACTGGTGGAACTACACCTTCTGGCGCTGGAGCCGGTTCCTGGTCCGCATCCTCTGGAAGCCGCTGCAGGTCTGGGGTATTGCCGACCCCACATCCCCGGCCCGGAACTACAAGGAACTGATCCGGATTGAGAAGCGGATCAAGAAGTGGATTCTCGGAAGGGACATGCTCCCCGTAATCGTGGGGCATACCCACCGGCCCAGGTTCCCGGAGCCCGGTGACATCCCGCTGTTCAACGACGGGAGCTGCGTACACCCCAGGAGTATTACGGGCCTGGAAATCGAAAACGGGAAAATCTCCCTGATCAAATGGCAGATCGCCACGACCGATGACGGGGTGCTCCGTGTGGTCCGCGTCCTTTTGGAAGGCCCCCAGAAACTCGCCGACTACGCCAAAAAATCGAGGGGATGAACGAGTTGCAGGCACTGATCGACGCCATCCCCATCCGCCACAACCTGGTCTCCTACCTGATGTTCAGCGGGGTGTTCCTGGGATCCCTGCTCTCGGGCGTCGTCTTGCTGCGGGCTCCGCGGGACAACAAAGCGCTCCTTTATTTCGGCCTGATGATCGGCTGCCTCTCCATCACGAACCTGGACACGTACCTCTGCTATACGGGCTGGATGAAATTCACCCTGGCGTGGAACGATTCCACGGAACCGCTTACCCTGTTATTTGCCCCGTTGCTATACCTGTGTATCCGCCACCTGGTGGTTCGCAAACCCCTGCCGGCCTGGGTGGTCGCACTTCACCTGGCGCCGGCACTGCTTTACGCCATTTCCCAAATCGGGTATTATTCGGAGCCCCTGGCCGTTAAATTCAACGCCTACAAAGGGGCATACTTTTCGGAAATCCCCTTTGCGGAAGTACCCGAAGGTACTACCTACGGGTACCAGTGGGTCAAAGACAAACAGCGGTGGTTGCTCTTGATTGGCTTTGCCGTATACGGCCTGTTGTCCTTCCGTCTCTGGCAACGGGCCAGCAAATCCTTTGGCCACCCGGCCTCCGGGGTCCGGATATCCAAATATCGGTTCGGGAGGTATGCCCTGGTTACCTTCCTGCTCAGCCTGGGCCTCATGCTGGTGGTCTATATCAGCTACGACGATGACGGGGGCGACCACTACCTGTCGCTCTTTATCCTGGCCGTAACCCTGTCGTCGTGTATTGCCTTTCTTTCGGAAAGCCGGTTTTTCCAGCGTACCTGGCTCCTTGACAAATATGAATCCTCGGCAACCACGCCGCCTGAAATTACCCTGGAAGCCCTCCGGGAGGTGGCCGGGAAGGAAGGTTTCTTCCAGTCCCCTAAGGCATCCCTCAAGATATTGGCAGCCGAGCTGGGGGTCCACCCCAACCGGGTGTCGCGACTGATCAACCAGGAGACGGATGGGAATTTCAACGACTTCCTGAATGCTTACCGGATTGACCTGGCAAAACACCGTCTGGTATCCGCGGATTTCCGCCACCTGACCATCGAGGCCATCGGCCGGAGCGTCGGGTTCCGTTCCAAATCCTCGTTCTACGAGGCGTTCCGCAAACGGGTCGGGTGCTCGCCCACCCAATTCATAAACTCCGCAGGGAAGCCCTGACACACTACCTTGTCCGGAATTGCAAAACCGTACGTATTCCGGACAAAACACCCGGGCCAGCTGGTTGGCAGGATGCATCTTTGGAGAAAATTCAAAGTGATGAAACCAACGAGACGATACGACCTGGACTGGCTGCGGGTCGGGGTATTTGCCCTGCTGATTTTCTACCATGTGGGCATGTTTTTCGTCCCCTGGGGCTGGCACGTCAAGAACGACGTGATTTACCCGGAGCTCCGGTGGCCCATGCTTTTTGTCAACCAGTGGCGGTTGCCGATCCTCTTTGTGATCTCGGGGATGGGGACGTACTTCGCCTATTCCTATCGTACCCCGGGCCGCTATGCCCTGGAGCGTCTGGGTCGGCTGGGCATCCCACTGGTTTTCGGGATGCTGGTTGTCGTGCCCCCACAGGTATATGTCGAACGCCTGGCTACCGGCGCTTTCACGGGCTCCTACTGGGAGTACCTGGCCGGTCCCGCCTTTAGCGGCGTCTACCCGGAGGGCAACATCAGCTGGCACCACCTCTGGTTTTTACCCTACCTCCTGCTGTTCTCGCTGGTACTCGCACGGCCCTTCCGCAGGATCCGGGACCGGCCGGGCCGGTTGGTCGGTTGGGTCCGCCGCAGGCTCCGGTCGCCCTGGGGGTGGTTGGTGTTTATCCTGCCGCTCTACATCTATGAAGCCCTGATGGAGCCATTCTTTAATGTGACCCATGCCCTGGTCGGGGATTGGTTTGCCCTGGCGAACTTCGGGACGCTGTTCTTCTATGGGTTTGTACTGACCGCCGCCGGAAAAGATTTTTGGGATTTCGCCATTCGATACCGGGGCCGCAACCTGCTGATGGGCATTTTGAGTTTTGCCGCCCTCCTGGTGCTATGGCAATACCCGGATACCACGCTGCGGCACTTCACCGAAGCAGGCCTGAAGGTGGTGAACCTGTGGACCTGGATTTTTGTCCTTTTTGGTTACGCGGCCGTACTGCTGAACCGCCCGAGCAATTTGCTGCGTTATTGCAACAGGGCTGTGTACCCGTTTTACATCCTGCACCAGACACTTACGGTGGCTATCGCCTATTTCCTGATGGACACCGACTTGGGGCTGCCGGCAGAGTTCGCGATCCTCAGCCTGGGGACTTTTGGCGGGAGCCTGCTGATCTACCACTTCCTGATCCAGCCATTGCGCATCCTCCATCCCTTTTTCGGTGTCAAGGAGCGGAAACCCATACCGGGTTCCGGTCCAGTTCAGAACAGGGGGATCGGGATGTTTTCATAGAAAACAGGGTCGAACATGCTGTCGTAGCAAATATTTCGGTTGAACAGTTCCCGGGCAATCGGGTGTGCCACCAGGTCGGGTTTTGTGGCGTGTTCCGCCATGTGGTTTACCTGGTCTAAATCCATGTCTTCCAGCCAGCGTTCCCAATCCCCGGGCTCCAAAACAAGCGGCATGCCCGCATCGAGATTCTGGATTTGACGGAGCATCTGGTTAGATGGGCCTATCAACAGGGAGGCAGTCAGGAAGCCGTCGTCCAGCACGTTATAGATGCCCGCCAGGGCAAATGGGCGCTTGTCACGGTAGTAGACATAATAGGGATAGAGTTCCCCTTCGTAATGGTACATGGTAAAATATCCATCTACCAGGATCAGGCAACGGTGCCTTGAGAGGCTCTGCCGCAGCCAGTCCAGCTGGTTGACGGTTTCCAACCTGAGGTTCAGGGTATTCAGGCTGTTCTGGAACAGATGCCAGTCTTCCCGGAACCTGTCGGGTAATATTCCCCATATGCCGTGTTGGATATATTCGGGGTTTTGCTGGGTAATCAAGGGAATCGTCTCCTCATTGAGGCCGTTGATTACCTGCCGGGGTTCATAAATTCTGGGGAATTTGAACGGTGTACCGAATTCCTCTTCAATCCTCCGTCGCTTCTTCATGTTCGATAACCTGTAAAACATCAGGAACTTTTTACTGCAATTACGCATTATTTTCCGGGCAATCTTTGCCCTAATAAAATGATTGTTAGTCCGTTTCGCCCGCCTCGTTTAAAGAAAATGTTAAGATTCACCCAATTTCCGCAAAACTGTTAAACATATTCCGAAAACCATCAAGATCACGGTAAGAGAACCTATAGATTTACCATACCCCAAGAATTAAATTGAACGGGTAACACTCTGAAACTATGGAATTAACTATCAAAAGGGCTGAAAAACACCTGCGGGCGCTCAACGAGCACCTGCAAGGGTCAATCAGCCAAAATAAAGGGCTATTCAAGCTCGATATCGGCCAACAGGTCGGTAGCGGGTCGGTGACCTGCATTTGCTTCAACAAGTGCATGACTGCCTTTGAATACGATATTACACTGAAAGAAGACATGCATATCCCGCTGAATGCGCCGGATATGAACATCCTCTATTTCGCCTACTGCCTGGAAGGCAGCAGTGCCGTCCGCCTGCAGGAGTCCGGTAATTTTGTCCAGCTCGACAACTTGCAGACCGCCGTCATCTACAACAACCAGGAAACCGAAGGAATCCTGAAGGTAGAAAAAGGGCAGCGTTTTGTTTTTAACCTCATCGGTATTGACAAAAAGCGATACGAATCGCATTTCAAAAATAATTTTCACGGCCTCGAAGGAAAGCTCCGGCATTTGCTTGAACACTTCGGCAACGGAAAGAAGTATTTGCATATGGGCGCCTACAACCTGAAGATCGGC
>CAXQQM010000277.1:0-5629 GCA_964226055.1 Robiginitalea sp.
AGTTCATACCTAGTTGCAGACAGCAACTATTTAAAGGTATATGACAAATATAACGATAAGTATATCGAAATCCCTGCTGCTTCCTCTGTAGCTGCCATGATACCAGCTGTAGAGGAAGCATGCCGGCTATTGCCGAGGCCAAAAACCACTTTGAAATTGTACAGGAAGAGACTTTTGCGCCTGTATTGTACCTGATCCGGTACTCCGGGGACGTCCACGATGCCATTGCCCTGCAGAACGGGGTGAAGCAAGGGCTTTCATCGGCCATCATGACCACGAACCTGCGGGAGTCGGAAGCCTTCCTCTCCGCAGCGGGCAGCGATTGCGGCATCGCCAACGTAAATATCGGCACCTCGGGTGCTGAAATTGGCGGCGCTTTTGGGGGTGAAAAAGAAACCGGCGGCGGCAGGGAATCCGGCTCGGACGCCTGGAAAATCTATATGCGGCGCCAGACGAACACCATCAACTACAGCGACGAACTCCCGCTGGCGCAGGGGATTCGCTTTGACCTCTGACGGTTCCCCGCAGGCCTGGCCCGGGTTCGGGCCATCAGGCCGTTTTAGGGAAATACACTGCATAAGGGGTACATACCCTTAACCGGTATTCGGGCTGTCGGATCGCCAGCTGCCTCCCAGCAGGTGCTGGATGCCGAGGAGCAGGACCATGGCTACCCATCGGGCGGCCGCACGGACCTGGCGGTATGTGCTTTTCATTTTCATCGGATCTGATACAAATATTGCCCCGGGAACCGCAATTTCCCTTCAGGGAAAACCTTCCCGAATACCCACGGGCGGCAGGGTCCCCTACCCCCAAAAAAAACCCGCCCCGCCGGCTTAGCACGGACGGAACGGATTTTAACTAACCAAACTAATCCAAAACAAGTAACTCAAATGTTGGCCCGGAGGTGGCCGCATTCCGATCCTTGGGATGCGCGGTCTGCGGTTTCGGGGCATCAACATCAAGCCTGTAACCAAAATAAGGAGACTTCCCGCCACAGGAAACCGGATTTGTATGACTGGCACAAAATGTTGTATGATTTGCATCCGGCGGGGATACCGGTATTTTTAGTACCTTGTATACGAGCGGGGATTTCCCCCGGCCACAATCAATGGAACCAGAAACGATGAATAGCTTGTACTGGGTAATCCCGCTGCTGACCGCAGCTATCGGGATGGCCATTGGGTATGTCCTGGGCCGGAAAGTGCGGGAAGCACGGCAGTCCAGAGAAGTTGGGTCCCTTTCGGAATCCTATGCCCGGCTGCAGGCCGACCTGGAAGCTTGTCGGAACCAGCTCGCCACGGCAAATTCAGAAGCTGTCCGCCCGGATATTCCCTTCGATTTCGAAGCGGCCAAGGCCGAATTCGGGGGCACAGTGCATCAGGACGACCTCAAGATCATCGAGGGGATCGGCCCGAAAATCGAAAGCCTGTTCCACAATTACGATATCAAAACCTGGCGCGCCCTGGCCGGGACCCCGGTGGCCAAATGCCAGGAAGTCCTGGATTCCGGCGGTGACCGCTATAATATCCACGACCCTTCCTCCTGGCCCATGCAGGCTCGCATGGCTTATGAGAACAAATGGAAAGAACTTCGGCGCTGGCAGGACGAACACCTGCACGGAAAACTCTGACGCGCAAAAACCCTCACACAAAACATACTGAGCACCTCCGACCTGGCCCCCGTGGCCCGCAGGGTTGCCGGTTACCCGTTCCGCCCGGTTTCCTCCGGGTACATCTGGTGAACCGGGTCGCTCTGCCAAACCTCCTTGTTCCCTGCATCGATGGCCGACAGCGGGCCGCGGAAGGCAGCCCCTGTATCGACATTCCACACATTTGCCGCCCGGAATGGCTGGTCTTTGCCAATCCGCACCACCGGGGTATGGCCGATATAGATCTCCCGGTAATGCCGCAGGCGGGCCGGGTACAACTGGTCTGAGGGATCCAGTCTGGGATCCAGGGAGAGCGCGGTTTCCCACAGGGTCCGGTCCCAGTAGAAATTCTTTTCAAAATACTCGTGTTCCACGCCCCGCTGGTTGGTAAACCCGGCATGGAGGAACAACCGGTTTTCGCTATCCAGGTGGTAGGTTTCAAGGTCCCTGAAAAATTTTGCGTGTCGTTCCCGGGTGGCCGCACCCACCCCCTGGTAGGACTTCCTGGTTGCCGCGCCCCCGTGCCGGAGCCAAAGTTCGCGTTCCCCCTGCCCGTTGAGCCATTCCTCGCAGAGCTCGTCGTGGTTACCCTTCAGGAACAGGCACCGGTGCTCCCGTGCAAATCCGATCAGGAAGTCCACCGTTTCGGCCGCTTCGCTCCACCCGTCCACATAATCCCCGAGGAACACAAAAAAATCCCCCCTGGACGGGTCTACCCGCTCCAGCAATTGCCTCAAGGCTTTAAGGCCCCCGTGAATATCTCCTATTACAAGTTTTCTCATTGGGTAAGAATTCCGATTGCGGCAGCTACGACCAGTATGGCGAGGATCAGTAAAACGATCTTCCAGGTAGAATAGGGCCGGCTGCCGTGGATGGCCGAGGTCTGCCCGTTGATATAAAAATTATATGTGCGGCCCTTGTAAGAATAGCTGCTGATATAGACCGGCAGCAGGATGTGCTTGAACGTTTCGTCAGAAAGGCGGATATCCGTTTGGTGGATTCGCTGGGTATCCCCGCCGATATCCCTTCGGATCCAGGCCCGGGCTATTTCCCGTGCCTTCCGGAATGACTGCTGATGGCCTTCCTTGAGGGAAACCGAGTATTTCTCGGTCACAAACCCGGACAGGTAGTCCGAATCGAAAGGCCGGAGATCCCCCAGGCGCCAACCCGTAACAGCTTTTGGGATCTCCTGTTTGCGTTCCCTGGAGGCCGGGATCAGGATATCGTCCACAAAACCGCTCACCGTTCCCGATGCGGGGGTCCAGCGGGTTTTCCGGACCTGCCGGGTCTTGGTCCCCTCCCGGGTCCGAACGCGTTGGGTTTCGTAGTAGTAATCCCCCCGTTGGCCCGTGTAGTCGGCCCGCAAGTTCCCGTCAAATGTCCAGTATGGCAGGTAGAGGCCGTGTATGGCCTCCGGGTCCAGGGCTGCCCGTTTTAACTTTCCCGGGGCAAACCAGAGCCCCTTAACCCATTTCCGGAACAACTGCCGCGCCCGGGCCGTATCGATCTGGAAAGGCACCAGGGCACCTGGCAAAATCCACCCCGCTTCCTGGGCATCCTCCCGGATAAGCGGCTCCCCGCAGTACACACAGGCCAGGGATTTATAATTTTCGGCCACATGCTGGTTGGCGCCGCAGTTCTTGCAGTGCAACAATTCGATGGTCCCCGTGAAAACATGGTCCCCGCCGGTAACCTCCAGGTAGTGGTCGAGTTCGAGTTCTTCAAAGCTTTTTCGGGAGGATTCGATAAATGCCTCAAAACCACAATAATCGCAGGCTATTTGTTCGGAACCCGGCTTGTATTTGAGTTCCGCCCCGCAATTGTCGCAGGTTTTCTTCTGTTCCGAAGTTTGCACGTCTTCCATGTTAACGGTATTCCACGTTTTTCCCGCGGATGGGAAACTTTAAATTATAAATATTCGCCCACCGAAATAACGAAAGAAAATGCGATTCTTACCGTTTGACGTCAACTTATGACCATTAATACAAAGATTCGTATTGATGGCCAATTATTTACTAATTTAATATGCCTTTTACCAAAAGGTAAACAGGCGAACCACAATAACACATTCAATAGCAACTAAACATTAATAAACATGAAAAATTATTTGTACCAATGGGTTGGCGGGGCTATGTCCCTGGGCCTGTTATGTCTGAGCTCCTGTACGGTAGAGCCGGTAGATGCCGGTTCCGACCTGACCGCCACACAACTGACTGCGGAGTCTTCCTGTGATGTTCTGGTCGATTTTAACGGCCTGGCTACCGGGACCGTCGTTTCCGACGTTTCCTCCGGTTCGGGCATCTCCGGGATGGCAGTCAGCGGCTCCATCGCCGTTTTTGGTGTGAATTTCACCAAGGATGCAGGCGTGAACCACGCCATGATCTTTGACACGGACAACCCCACAGGGGACGATGAGGATCTGGTCGTCCCCGGGGAGGATCACCAGGAAGTACTTATTATCTCCGAGGACCTGGACAGTAGTGATCCCGATGACCAGGCACCTCCAGGAGGCTCTATTACCCTGGACTTCAGCGGATTCGGGCCCGGAGTCGTGGACATTAACAGCTTTGTGACTATCGACAACGAGGAGGCCGGCGAATGGGAGGCCTATGCCGCCGGTGGTGCTTTGATTGCCAGCGGCCCCATCGCCAGCATTGCCAACAGTACGCAGCAGGTAATCACGGTAAACCAGGCCGGGGTAGCCAAACTCACCGTCACCTTCAATGGTTCTGGCGCGTTGGACGAATTCTGCCTGTCCGTAGAACCGGAGGATCCCGGGTGTACCTATACACAGGGCTTCTGGAAAAACGAGAAAAAAGGACCGTTCCCGGCCCCATTCAACCGTGACGACGTCTTTTTCCTGAGCGGGATGTCCTGGCAGGAGGTATTGGATACGGCTCCGGCAGGCAACGCCTATTACCAGGCGGCCCACCAGTATATCGCTGCCGCTCTCAATGTGGCCAACGGTGCATCCTCGCCTGAAGCGGTGGACGATGCCCTGGCACTCGGAACCGACTTGTTCAACACCTATACGCCGGCAGAGATTGGCGGCCTGCGAGGGAACAACAGCCTCCGGAAGTCGTTTATAGCTATTTCCAAAACGCTGGACAACTATAACCAGGGGAAAATCGGCCCCGGTCATTGCGATGATTAACCCTTAAACTCAGGGTTTTCTAAAATTAACCGGCATGACGTTTTCATGCCGGTTTTTTTATTCGGTTCGGTTATGCTTAGGGCAGCGGCGGTGGCGTGCTGCCACCGAGGAACGATTTGAGTTCATCCACCTCGCTGAGTGCAGCCCACTGGGCCATGCCCTGTTTCCAGATCAGGGTATCCCGGTTGATTGCGCGGGAGGCAAAGAGCTCCTGCAGGCGCTCATACGGAACGGGGCCCTGCTGCTTGCCATCGACGGCGTAGTAATATGCGGGGGGAACAGGCACCGGGGGCGGGGCGGAAGCGGCCGGTCCGCGGGGCTGCTGCGGTTGTGCTGCCTGGGGTTGTGCCATCATGGAACCCATCTGTTGCGCCAGGACAAACCCCATACCCATACCCATCCCGGCACCCGCTGTGCCGCCTTCATTGCTCGCCGCTGCTTCCATGGCCTTCGCCGCCTTGAATTGGGAGAGCTTGCTCATGTCCAGCTTGTCCAGCCGGCTGTATTCAAAGATCTCCTTTTTGAGCTCCTCCGGCATGGATACATTTTCGATATAGAATTTTTCCAGTTCGATACCCACCCGGGCAAATTCCGGCTCCATAACCTCCCGGCAGGTTTCCGACAATTCGCTTGTATTGGCAGCGTATAGTTCCAGGGGCAGGTTGGCCTCCCCGACCGTATCCGTAAACCGGGTGACGATCAGGCTCTTCAGGTGTTCGTTGACTTCGTAATTCGTAAAATTCCCATCCGTGCCCACGACGTCCACCACAAACTTGCCGGGATCGCCAATCCGGAAGCTGTACAGATCGGAAGAGCACACGTCTGAA
>CAXQQM010000278.1:0-3550 GCA_964226055.1 Robiginitalea sp.
GATGCTTTCCACCCAGGTTCCCGGGTATACCCGGGGTCAAATCGCGAACCGGCTGGGGCTGGATAAAGAGCAGGTGAACCTGGTACCCACCCACCTGGGCGGCGGCTTTGGTCGCCGGCTCAACACATCACATGCCATTGAAGCTGCCGTCTTATCCAAAGCTGTCGGGAAGCCTGTAAAATGCGTTTTCAGCCGGCAGGAGGAATTTCAAAACGACGAATTCCGCCCGCCATCCCACATGGTGGCGGAGGCCAGCCTTACGGCATCGGGGGATATTGCGGCATTTGAATTCAATACTTCCAGCGGGTCGGTCATTTATTCTTTCGGGCCCCTGCCGGGGGTTGCCCGGAACCTGATCGGGTCGGATTTCGGTGCGTGGCGGGGCGGGTTGATCCAGTATGGCCGCATCCCGGATTACCGTTCGGTTTCATGGTTTGTGGAACTCCCGTTTGCCACGGCTTCCTGGCGGGGCCTCGGACTCCTCACCAATACGTTTGCCATTGAGTCATTCATGGATGAACTGGCCGAAAAAGCGGGGCGGGACCCCGTGGAATTTCGCCTGGCGCATATAGCGGACGATGTGGCCGGCAATCGGCTGAAAGCTGTTATCCGGGCGGCAACCGAAAAGTCCGCGTACCGCAATACGGCCGAAGGGGGCACGGCCATGGGCCTGGCAGCTTCCACAGACGCAGGGTCTCCGGTAGCGCATGTGGCAGAGGTGGCACTGGAGGACGGTGCAATCCGCGTCCTGAAAGTAACCTGCGCTTTTGACCCGGGCCTGGTCATCAACCCGGACCAGGTGCGGGCCCAATGCGAGGGCAGCATCATTATGGGACTGAGCGCGGCCCTGTTCGAAGAAATGTACGTAGAGGACGGGGAACTCCTTCCTGTGATTTACGGCCCGTACCGGATGGCCCGGATGCGGGATGCCCCCAGGGAAATTGATGTGGTCCTGCTCCAGGGGGATGAAGCGCCCGGGGCGGTGGGCGAACCCCCCATGGGGCCCATTGCGGCGGCTATAGCCAATGCCGTCTACAGGCTCACCGGAAACCGGCTCAGGGAATTGCCCCTCCGCCTTTGACTGTGCTTAACCGCGTTTGACTTCATTTGAATAATTCCCTAAATAATCGGTACTTGACGAACCGATACCACAAAACCACCACGTATGGATCCGAAAGAAACTTTTGACATCCCTTCCCTGGGGCCCGCCGAATTTCCCTCCCCCCTGCAACTGAGCAATAACTCGGGGGACGACCTCTTTAATTTTGTTCGGGAATCCGATCGCGTGCTGGTAGACGTTTCCCTGAGCGGATTCCAGGAGGCCCGGGAGTCCGGGTCCCGACCGGAGTGCCTGGAAAAATCCGGCCCCCGGGAAACCATTTTCTTCAACCCGGGAAATACCACAGCGGCCATCGTCACCTGCGGGGGCCTTTGCCCGGGAATCAACAATGTCATTCGGAGCCTGGTGATGGCCTTGCATTATTTCTATGGTGTCAAGCGGATCATCGGGGTGCGCTACGGCTATGAAGGCTTGTCCGCGGATTGCCCGCACGAATTCATGGAACTCACCCCGGATAAAGTCAAGGACATCCACGAATTCGGGGGTACCATCCTGGGGTCATCCCGGGGGGCACAACCTGTTTCCGAGATGGTGGATACCCTGGTGGAAAACCGGATTGATATCCTCTTTACCGTGGGCGGGGACGGCACGCTCAAAGGGGCCCATGCCATCGGGGATGAAATTGCAAAGCGCGGCCTGAACATCGCTGTGGCCGGGATCCCGAAAACCATCGACAACGACATCAACCTCATCGATAAATCCTTCGGCTTTGAAACCGCTTTCGACGTGGCAAGCCCCATTGTACGGGATGCGCACAACGAGGCCATCGGGGCCTTCAACGGAATAGCCATTGTAAAGCTCATGGGACGTGACAGCGGATATATTGCGGCCTCCACTGCCCTGGCCATGCCTGTGGTAAATTTTGTCCTCGTCCCCGAAATGCCGTTAAAACTGGAGGGGAAGGGCGGCTTCCTGAATGCCCTGGAGGATCGGCTGAAACGCAAGCACCACGCTGTGATCGTAGTGGCGGAAGGAGCCGGGCAACACCTGTTCGACGACGACCAGCGCGTAACGGACGCTTCGGGCAACGTAAAGCACAAGGATATCGGGATCCTGCTGAAAGACAGGATACAGGAACATTTCGGCCAATCCGGGACTCCGGTCACCATCAAGTACATCGACCCGAGTTATATCATCCGGAGCGCCCCGGCCAATGCGAACGACAGCCTGTTCAGCAACCGTCTCGCCTACCAGGCCGTCCACGGGGCCATGGCCGGGAAAACCCAATTTGTGGCCGGCCGCGTCCACAACCGTTTTGTGTACCTGCCGATCTCCAAGGTGGTGGACCGCAGGAAAAAGATCGACATGGAGGGGGAATTTTGGTTTGCCGTCCTGCAAAGTACCGGGCAACCTTTTAAGATGGGTTAAGCCCCCCTCCCCCGGAAATGGGAATGCATATGAACCGGAAAGTGAATTTTTTCTTCGAAAAACCAGGGCCCTGGCAGGAGGCCTACGGGAAACTCCGGCGTATCCTCCTGGGGTGCGGCCTGGATGAAGAACTTAAATGGGGGGTCCCCTGCTATACGCATCGGGGAGCGAACATTGTATTGATCCACGGATTTAAGGAATACTGCGCCCTGCTCTTCCACAAAGGCGTACTCCTGCAGGATTCCGAGGGGATATTGGTACAACAGACCGAGCATGTCCAGTCTGCACGGCAGGTCCGTTTTACCGACGCCTCCCAAATCGACCCGCTGGAACCCTGTCTCAGAGCCTATGTACACGAGGCGATTGAGGTTGAAAAAGCCGGTCTGAAGGTCCGGTACAGGAAAACGGATGAGTTCGACATGCCGGAAGAATTGGAGGAGGCCCTGGATCAGGACCCGGAATTGAAGGAAGCCTTCAACAACCTGACACCCGGGCGCCAACGGGGATACCTGTTGCATATCGGCAAGGCAAAACAGGCAAAAACCCGGAAATCCCGGATTGAGAAGTGCCGGTCAAAGATCTTTAGGGGAAAAGGTTATAATGAACGCTTTTAGTGAGGAGCCAGCCGGTGCGTGGGCCGGGGAGACTGAACGTGCAGGATTACTCGCTTCGCTCGTGATCCGGGCCGAACGGCCAAAAGGGCTCCAGTGGAGCGCTTTTAGTGAGGAGCCAGTCGGTGCGTGGGCCGGGGAGACTGAATGTGCAGGATTACGTCGCTTCGCTCCGTGATCCTGAAGTGGTGGGGGTGATCGAAAGAAATCCGATGCAAGCTGTCGCTTGCAGGATTACGCTCGTGCCTCGCGTGATCCTGATATGTGGGGTAGATCGAAAGAAACCCTAACGCAAGCTATCGCTTGCCTTACGTTATTTCATTACAGTTGGAATTCCGAAGCAAGCTTCGATTCCTCCTGTAATGAAAAAACCCCGTCGACATTCTGTCGTCAGGGTTTCTTTCGTCGGGGTGGCAGGACTTTTTTGCCGCTCCATTGTGTTGTTTTTCAA
>CAXQQM010000279.1:0-5878 GCA_964226055.1 Robiginitalea sp.
ACATACAATTGGAAAAAGAAAATACACCATTTACTATGAGCAACGACACGCTGGCCCTCGAAGGCCGACACAATATGAAGAATACGATGGCTGCCGCCACGGTGGCCCGGTTGCTCGGAATCCGCAAGGAGAGTATCCGGGAGAGCGTCGCCAATTTCCAGGGGGCGCCCCACCGGTTGGAACGGGTGCTCAAAATCCACCATGTCCAGTATATCAACGACTCCAAGGCCACCAACGTGAATGCTACTTTTTACGCCCTGGACAGCATGACGGCCCCGACTGTTTGGATTGTGGGCGGCGTGGATAAGGGCAACGACTACAAACCGCTGATGCCGCTGGTTCGGGAGAAGGTCAAGGCCATTATTTGCCTGGGGGCCGACAACAGCCGGATCGTGGAAGTTTTCGGCAACGCGGTGGACCTGCTCGTCGAGACCTATGCGATGTCCGAGGCCGTTAAGGTGGCGTATAAAATTGCCGAACGCGGGGATAACGTATTGCTCTCCCCGGCCTGTGCGAGTTTTGACCTGTTTGAGAATTACGAAGACCGGGGCGACCAGTTTAAGAAAGCCGTTAAAGCACTATAGATGAAAGGGATCCTGAAAAGCCTGGAGGGGGATAAGGCCATTTGGGGCGTGGTGGCCCTGTTGGCCCTGTTTTCTTTTCTCCCGGTCTACAGCGCGAGCAGCAACCTGGTCTATGTGGTGGGCAACGGGACGACCGTGGGCCACCTGCTCAAGCACGGGCTCTTACTGGTACTCGGTTTCGGGATCATCTACAGCGTACACAAAATCCCCACGCATTTCTTTAAAGGGCTTTCCATCATTGCTTTGCCGGTGGTCCTCATCCTGCTGGGGTATACACTGGCCCAGGGAACCACCATCGAGGGAGCCAATGCCAGCCGCTGGATCCGCCTTCCGGTTGTGGGGATCACCTTCCAGACATCCAACCTGGCAGCGGTGGTCCTGATGATCTATACGGCGCGCTACCTGAGCAAGATCCGGGACCGGCAGATCCGGTTTACCGAAAGCATCCTGCCCCTTTGGGTGCCGGTTTTTCTGGTACTGATCCTCATCCTGCCGGCAAACTTTTCCACTGCCGCCATCCTGTTCTGTATGGTGCTGATGTTATGCTTTCTCGGGGGATACCCGATGAAGTATTTGTTGGGCATCGTCGGGGCGGGACTGGTCACCCTGACGCTCTTTGTCCTGCTGGCCAAAGCGATGCCCGGGGTATTCCCAAACCGGGTGGATACCTGGATCAGCCGTGTGGAGAGTTTCTGGGACGGGACGGACAGCGAAGGGGATTACCAGATTGAAAAGGCAAAGATTGCCATTGCCAGCGGGGGCCTCATCGGCAACGGTGCTGGCAAGAGTGTTATGAAGAATTTTCTCCCGCAGAGCTCCTCGGATTTTATCTATGCGATTATCATCGAGGAGTACGGGTTGTTGGGCGGGTTGAGCCTCCTGTTTTTTTACATGTTGCTGCTCTT
Organism: Robiginitalea sp.; assembly: GCA_964226055.1. GTDB lineage: Bacteria > Bacteroidota > Bacteroidia > Flavobacteriales > Flavobacteriaceae > Robiginitalea. Next base: position 1,490 of record CAXQQM010000279.1, read on the forward strand.
CCGGATTGTGGTGGTGGCCAATGCCAACCAGACCGTGTTCGGGAAGCTCCTGGTCATCGGGGTCGGCCTGCCGATCGTCTTCCAGGCGCTTATCAATATGGCGGTGGCCGTGGAATTGTTCCCGGTAACGGGCCAGACCCTCCCGCTGATCAGCTCCGGGGGGACCTCCATCTGGATGACCTGCCTGGCCATCGGGGTGGTCCTGAGCGCCAGCCGGAAACAGGACGAGCAAAAGGAAGTCGAACAAAATACGGAGGATCACCCTCTGGAGGTGTTGAGTGGACAGCTATAGGTTCTTACTCTCCGGGGGCGGTACCGGAGGACATATTTATCCGGCGGTCGCCATCGCCAACGAGTTGAAGTCGCGGTATCCGGACGCCCGGTTCCTTTTTGTCGGGGCACAGGACCGGATGGAAATGGAAAAAGTACCCCAGGCGGGCTACGAGATCCGGGGACTCTGGATCAGCGGCCTGGCCCGGAAACTCAGCTGGAAGAATTTGATTTTCCCGCTGAAATTGATAAAAAGTATGATGCAGGCACGAAAAATTGTAAAGGAATTCCGGCCGCACCTGGTGGTGGGAACCGGCGGCTTTGCCAGCGGCCCGACCCTGCGGGTGGCTTCCGGCAGGGGGATCCCCTGTGTGTTGCAGGAGCAGAATTCCTATGCGGGCATCACCAACAAGCTACTGGCCGGCAGGGCACGGAAGATTTTTGTGGCCTATGAGGGGATGGACCGGTTTTTCCCGGCCGAAAAGATCGTGCTTACCGGCAACCCGGTTCGGGATAGCCTGGCCGGTAGCCTGCCGGATCCTTCCCACAGCAGGTCGAAACTGGGATTGGACCCCGGAAAGAAGACCCTCCTGGTCCTGGGCGGCAGCCTGGGCGCCCGCCGGGTCAACGAACTGATCGGGGCAAAACTCCAATTTCTACTGGACCTGGGGCTGCAGGTGATCTGGCAATGCGGGAAAGGGTATTACCCGACCTACAGGGCCTATGACTCCGGCCAGGTGCGCGTATTGGACTTTATATCAGAAATGGAAACTGCCTATGCGGCGGCGGATATCATTATCAGCCGGGCCGGCGCCGGTTCCGTTTCGGAACTGAGCCTGATCGGGAAACCCGTGGTTTTCATCCCGTCCCCGAATGTGGCCGAAGATCACCAGACCAGGAACGCCCAGGCCATGGTAGACCAGGACGCAGCCGTTATGCTGAGGGAATCCGAACTCGACAACCGCTTTGAGGCGTGTTTGGGAGAATTGCTGGCCAACCCGGTACGGATGGAAAAAATGGGTGACAACCTCCGGGCGCTGGGGCGCCCCGGGGCCACCCGCGAGATTGTGGACGAAATCGAAAAAATCCTGGAAGCCTGATGGAACTCTCCCGTGTACATAGGGTATATCTGATTGGGGTGGGGGGCATTGGCATGTCGGCCCTGGCGCGGTATTTCGCCAGGAGTAACCGGGAAGTAGCCGGTTACGACAAGGTACCCACACCGCTTACCCGTGCACTGGAGGCCGAAGGCATCGGCGTGCATTACCGGGAGAACATTGCCGATATCCCCGATGCATTCAGGCAGCCGGACGGCACCCTGGTCATCTATACGCCAGCCGTGCCCGCCACGCACAGCGGGCTCGCCTATTTCAGAAAAAGCGGGTTTGAGGTGGTAAAACGCTCTCAGGTACTCGGGATGATCAGCCGAGCCTCCCGCTGCCTGGCGGTGGCCGGTACCCATGGGAAAACCACGACATCCTGTATCCTGGCGCACCTCCTCCGGGAGGCGGGCCTGGAAGTAATGGCCTTCCTGGGGGGCGTATCCGAGGATTTCGGGAGCAACTTCCTGATGGAGGGAACCGAATTTTCCGTTGTGGAAGCCGATGAGTACGACCGCTCCTTCCTCTTTCTGGAACCTGACATTGCCTGTGTTACCTCCATGGACGCCGACCATCTGGATATCTACGGGGACGGCGCATCCCTACAGGCCACTTTTGCTGAGTTTGCCGCGAAGGTCCGGCCGGGAGGGGTCCTGGTGGTCCGAAACGGACTGCCCCTGGAGGGGCTTACCTACGGGATCGACGACGATGCGGCATATTCCATCCGCAACCTGCGGACCGAGGACGGGGCGTATCGTTTCGATATCCATACCCCGACCCGGATTTTCGAATCCGTCCGGTTTTCAAAACCCGGGCGCCATAACCTGTTAAATGGATTAGCGGCCTTTACGATGGCGGTACAGGTTGCCGAGCAACCGGACCGCCTGGTAAAAGCCCTGGCCACCTTCAAAGGGGTCGAAAGGCGGTTCTCCTATAAACTCAATTCGGGGGAACGCATTTTCATCGATGACTATGCGCACCATCCCACCGAGATCGACGCGGTTTACGAAGCCATCCGGGAAATGCATCCCGGCAAAGAAATCCTCGCGGTGTTCCAGCCGCACCTTTTCAGCCGCACCCGGGACTTTGGCCCCGAATTCGCCCGGAGCCTCTCCCGCTTCGATGCCATCTGGCTGCTGGAGATCTACCCGGCCCGGGAAGACCCCATCGAAGGAATCGATTCGCAGTGGTTGCTCGAACAGATCGAAAACCCCAGGAAACGCCTGGTAAAAAAGAAAGAACTAATCCCGGAAATCACCCGGGAAAACCCGCAGATCCTCCTGACAATCGGGGCGGGGGATATCGGCCTGGAAGTAGACCCGATTAAAGAAGCGTTGAGTTGTGGAAGTTAAGTGGAATACAGTAAAGCTGATTGGATTATTGATCTGTATAACAGGTCTTTATGCATTTTCAGAAGTGCGTAGCAGCCGACGGGATATCACGGGTGTTACCGTTCGGTTTGAAGGTGCCGACAACCTGTACCTGACGGAAAGTACGGTTAATAAATTGTTAATACAAAAATTTGGCAGCCTCCGGAATACACCCAAAGATGCGATAGTTTTGGATACTGTGGAATTGGTCCTCCGGACTCATGAAATGGTGAAAAATGCCCAGGTTTATCTAACTGTAGACGGCCAGCTTAACACGAAAATAACCCAACGGCATCCAATCGGACGCGTGGCGGGTGATACCCAGTTTTATCTGGACGACGAAGGCAGAAAAATGCCGCTATCACCCAACCATTCCGCGCGTGTCCCCATCATTACGGGTAAGATTACGGGCAAGAGCCTGGAAGACGCCTATGAGATCCTGAAATTCATCAATGAGGACCCGTTCCTCAGCAAGAATATCATCGGGATCCACATCGAGGACGAGACGGATTACCGGCTCAGGTTTCGCCTGGATAATTTTGTGGTCCGCCTCGGAGACGTAACGGACCTGAAGTCAAAATTTGACAATTTCAAGGCCTTTTATGCAAAGGCCTCCCAAGATAAAACACTGGCACACTACGAGGTAGTCAGCCTGGAATTCGACAACCAGGTGGTGTGCACTAAAATCTGAAAGCGCATGGAAGAAGCGAAATATTCAGTAGGACTGGACATTGGAACCACTAAGATCGTAGCCATCATCGGCAAGGAAAACGAGTATGGGAAAATCGAGGTGCTGGGCATCGGCAGGTCCAAAAGCCTCGGGGTGCACCGGGGGGTGGTAAACAATATCACCCAGACCATCCACTCCATCCAGCAGGCTGTGGAGGAAGCCCAATCGGATTCCGGCCTGCAGATCGGGGCGGTCACGGTCGGGATAGCCGGGCAGCACATCCGTTCCCTTCAACACAGCGACTACATCACCCGGGCGAACTCCGAAGAGGTGATCGGGGAGGAAGACCTGGAGAAACTCGTCAACCAGGTCTACAAACTGGTCATGCTGCCGGGGGAGGAAATCATCCACGTGCTTCCCCAGGAATACAAGGTAGACGGGCAGGCAGAAATCAAACAGCCCATAGGAATGTACGGCGGCCGCCTGGAAGCGAATTTCCACGTAGTGGTTGGCCAGATATCCTCCATCAAGAACATCGGGCGTTGCATCAAGAGTGCGGGGCTGAACCTGGAAAACATTACCCTGGAGCCTCTGGCTTCGGCCAATGCAGTCCTGAGTCAGGAAGAAAAGGAAGCGGGTGTGGCCCTGATCGACATCGGGGGCGGCACCACGGACCTGGCTATTTTCAAGGACGGCATCATCCGGCATACGGCGGTCATCCCGTTCGGGGGGAATGTCATTACGGAAGACATCAAGGAAGGTTGTTCGATTATCGAGAAGCAGGCGGAACTCCTGAAAATAAAATTCGGCTCGGCCTGGCCGGGTGAAAACAAGGATAATGAAATCGTCTCCATCCCGGGCCTCAGGGGTCGGGAACCCAAGGAGATCACCCTGAAAAACCTCTCGAAGATCATCCACGCCCGGGTCGTTGAAATCATCGAGCAGGTGTACCTGGAAATCAAGAACTACGGGCACGAGG
>CAXQQM010000280.1:0-9680 GCA_964226055.1 Robiginitalea sp.
AGGCTGTGCACCACGATATGTGCTCCCAGCCGGGCCGGGGAGAGGGACAGGGGGGCGAAGGTGTTATCCACCACCAGGCGGATGCCGCGTTCGTTTGCCAGGCTGGCCAGTGCCGGGATGTCTGCGACCTCCAGTAAGGGGTTGCTAACGGATTCGCAGTAAATCATCCGGGTTTTGTCGGTCATTGCACCGGCCACTGCTTCCGGGTCGGTGATGTCCACAAAGCTTACCGCAATATCAAAGCGTTTCAGGAAATTCTTCAGGAAGGCATAGGTGCCCCCGTAGATCGTCCGGCTGCTGACCAGGTGGTCGCCGCTGCTGCAGAGTTGTAAAATGACCGCCGTGATGGCCCCCATGCCACTGGCAGTGACATTGGCGCTTTCGGTCCCTTCCAATGCGGCCAGGGCTTCGCCCAGGTAGAGGTTGGAAGGGGAGCTGTGCCTGCTGTAGAGGTAACAGCCCTCCGTATTCCCCTCAAAAGTGTCGAACATGGTTTTGGCAGACAGGAAGGTATAGGTGGAGGAATCGGAAATGGAGGGGTTCACCCCGCCGAATTCCCCGAAGTACTGCAGGTCCTGGATGGCATCTGAGGCGTTGTATGGCTTCATTTGGTGGAATTTTCTGTGAAGATACCCATACAAAAAGATTATATCAATGTATGATCAATTATTTAGATAAACATACTGTGAATTAGCAATATCATAGATATAATTATGTATTTTGATCAAAATAAGACGTTATTATAGAAAAATATACGGATGGAATTCGACCCGACAGACCGCAAATTACTCCGGCTCCTGCAGGAGAACAGCAAACAGACCACCAAGGCCCTGGCGCTGCAACTCGACCTTTCGCCAACGGCCGTTTACGAGCGCGTCAGGCGCCTGGAGAAACAAGGGGTGATCGACCGGTATGTGGCCCTGCTCAATCCGGGCAGGGCTGGCAGGAAGCTCAAGGTATTCTGCCATATCAAACTCAGCCAGCATATCAAACCCCGCGTTTTGCAGTTTGAGGAAGAAGTCCTGGCTTTGCGGGAAGTGGTGAGTTGTTACCACATCGGCGGGGAATACGATTATATCCTCGAGATCTACGTCGCGGATATGGAGGCCTACCGGGAGTTCATGGTGGGTAAACTCACCGCCATCAACCATATAGGCAGTACCCAGAGTTCCTTTGTGATCCGGGAGGTAAAACACACCACGGAACTGCCGCTCTGAATCATCCCTGCAGACTGCCAAAACATTTGTACTTTTGTTCCTGCTTTTACCAGGATCGATAATCCGTAGAAAACCGCAACTATGAAATCATACGACGTAGCCATAATCGGCTCGGGACCCGGCGGGTATGTGGCTGCCATCCGCTGTGCCCAACTGGGCATGAAAACTGCCCTGATTGAAAAATACGATACCCTCGGGGGAACCTGCCTGAACGTCGGGTGTATCCCTTCCAAGGCGCTGCTGGATTCCAGCCACCACTACCACGATGCCATAGCCCATTTTGAGGAGCACGGCATTGACATCCCCGGGGACGTGAAGGTCAACCTGAAACAGATGATTGCCCGGAAGCAATCCGTAGTGGACCAGACCACCAAGGGGATCGAATTCCTGATGGATAAGAACAAGGTGGACGTCTACCACGGCCTGGGAAGTTTTAAGGACGCCACGCATATCGAAATTGCCGGGAAGGAAAAAACGGAAATCGAAGCGAAACACAGTATTATCGCCACCGGGTCAAAACCTGCCAGCCTGCCGTTTATCGAGTTGGATAAGGAGCGTATCATTACCTCTACCGAGGCGCTGAAGCTCCAGGAAATCCCCAAGCACCTGATCATCATCGGCGGGGGCGTTATCGGCCTCGAACTCGGACAGGTCTACAACCGGTTGGGGGCCCAGGTGAGCGTCGTGGAGTATATGGATCGTATCATCCCCGGTATGGACGGCGCCCTCTCGCGCGAACTTACCAAAGTCCTCAAAAAGCAAAAGGTGAAGTTTTACCTGTCGCATAAGGTAACCGGCGTCACCCGGAAAGGAAAGAAAATTACCGTGGAAGCCGAGGACAAGAAAGGTAAGTCAGTAAGCCTGGAAGGCGACTACTGCCTGGTTTCGGTGGGCCGCAAACCCTACACGGACGGCCTGAATGCCGGGGCGGCTGGTGTCAAACTCAACGACCGGGGCCAGGTGGAAGTGGATAATCACCTGCGAACGAGCGCCTCGAACATTTACGCTATAGGCGATGTGGTGCGCGGGGCAATGCTCGCCCACAAGGCCGAAGAGGAAGGTGTCATGGTCGCCGAGATCCTGGCGGGGCAAAAGCCCCATATCGATTACAACCTGATCCCGGGAGTCGTTTACACCTGGCCCGAAGTAGCAGCTGTCGGGAAGACCGAGGAGGAGCTCAAGGAAGCCGGGGTTGCCTACAAGAGCGGACAATTCCCCATGCGGGCCCTCGGACGGTCCCGAGCCAGCATGGATACCGATGGGTTTGTAAAAATACTGGCCGACAAGGAGACGGATGAAGTCCTGGGTGTCCACATGGTCGGGGCCCGTGTCGCTGACCTGATCGCAGAAGCCGTGGTGGCCATGGAATACCGGGCTTCGGCCGAAGACATCGCCCGGATGAGCCATGCGCACCCAACTTATGCGGAAGCGGTCAAGGAAGCCGCTTTGGCAGCCACGGACAACCGCGCACTGCACAGCTAGGGATTCCCTGTTGTGACATCCGGGATTTGCGGGAAGGAATGGGGGGCGCCTCAGGAGCGGCTCTCGGCAAGACCCAGCAGGCGCATAAGTTTATCGGCGCCCTGGCGGGCCCGTCGGTAAAGGATCCACGCGTATTTCTCCAACCCTTGCAGGATAGCCCGGGTGATTGACTTTAACAGGTCGCGGATCCGCAACTCAGACCTGTCGTATTTCAGGGCAGCCCAGGTACATGCCAGCATAAAGGCAAGTGCTCCGGGGATTACTTCCCAGGGTGTGAGGCTGTGGTGCAGGAACCGGTAGAGTCCCAGACCGGTAAAACTGCCGTAGAGTATGATAAAGTGGATCACGTAAATACTCAGCGTATTCTGTCCGATCCGCAAAAACACCTCTTTTTTCATCAAGCTGCGCAGGAGCATAAATACCGCAAAGACCAGCAGGACATCCCCGAGCCGGATAAACAAATAGTTATTGGTAGCTACCATTTCCGGCAGTTCCCAACCCGTTTGCCGGGTCACCCAGCTGAAAAACGCCGAGGAAAACCCCACCAGGGCGATTCCGGCCAGCACACTGAGTAGCACGCTCTTGGTATATAAGTACCGGCTGTTGGCATACCGGCGGAAGGCGGTGGCCAGAAAGGCCCCGAAAGCCGTATACCCCACCCAGGGCACAATCGTAAACACGGAACCGTTCGCCTTGGTCAGATAATTCGCGATGGCGGAAGGCCATCCTTCATAGGTCCACGTCTTGTAAACCGGCTCGAAAAGAAAGAGACCGAAGGTGACCACCAGGAGCAAAACCGGGAAGGTCCAGGCGCTGAATTTCCGGGTTAGTTGGTAGATGCCGATAATCAGCAGCAGGGCCACCCCGATACAGTGAAGCACGTCCACCAGGTAAAAAGACGGGTAGATCTGACCCTGTAGCAACCCAAAGAAGTTGGTGCGCAACAGGTACCCGATGGCCACCAGCTGCAACCCGCGTCGAATTCCCTTGCGGATCCGCGGGTTCTCCCCCTGGTCTTTAGGGGCGCGGAGCAGCAGGTAAGTAAAGATGAAACCGGAAACGGTAAAGAACACCGGGGCTGTGATCCCCCGAAAATACAGCCAGGTGGAATAGACCGGGTTGGACGGGTTGCGGAAGAGGGGATCCAGCAACCCGTCGATTAAATGCCCCTGCAGCATCATCAGGATCGCCCAGGCGCGCATCGCGTCAATAAAGTACAGCCGGCTCGGTTTTCCCATATACGGAATTTATCTATATACTTATTTGCCCACCCATTTGGATGTTTTCGGCACCAAAATTAGCTAAAAGACTCGCACTTAACGGGTAATTGGGGTATTTTCGTCCTCAAAAAGAATGCGACATGGCAAATATCCTGGCAACAGCAGGCAGTAATTCCTCAACATCCATCAACCTGGAACTGGTGCGCTATACGGTTTCCCTGATCGATGGCCACCAGGTGGAAACACGTGACCTTTCCAAACAAAATTTCCCGATGTACAGCAAAGACCTGGAAGATGCCCATGGGATCCCGCCGGGGATTGAGGCCCTCCACCAGCAATTTGGAGAGGCGGACGGCCTGATCCTTTCCGTAAATGAACACAACGGCAATCCATCCGCTTTTACCAAGAACCTGCTGGACTGGCTTTCCCGTAAGGACCGGAAGTTCCTCGACGGACTCCCCATTTTGTTGCTTTCCGCTTCCGGCGGCAAACGAGGGGCGCAGTCCTCCCGGGAGGTCGTTGCGAGAATGCTCACCCGGTTTGGGGCGGAATTGGCGGCCCAGTGGTCCCTGTCATCTTATTACGAAAACTTTGACCCGGAAAAAGGGATCACCGATCCGGAGCTCCGCGAGGGGCACCGTCAGGCTTTGGATACATTTTTAGCGACCCTTTGACAAGATGCGGTCGGATAAGCGTTTCCCCCTGGAGGACACCGAGGCTTTCAAGTCCCGGCTCCTGAGCTGGGCCGCTGCTTCGGGGGATTTTTGCTGGCTGGACAGCAACGGCCACACGGACCCCCTGGGTCGCTTCGATGGTTTGCTGGGCATCGGGAAGGCCGCAGAGCTGCAGACGCCTTCCCGGGGGGCTTTCGAGGCACTGCGGGTCTTCCGGGAGCAGACCGGCGACTGGATCATGGGCTACCTGGGTTACGACCTGAAGAATGACCTGGAGGATTTGGAATCAGGAAACCCCGACCGGATGCATTTTCCGGACCTGTTTGTTTTCCAACCCGAGAAAATCATCGAAATATGCCGGCACCAGGCCATATTCCGCTATTTGCCCCGGGCGGAGGGCGAGATAGACAGGGACTGGAAGGCCATTGCCAATGCCCCCAGCGAGGCGGCAGAAACTTCGCATCCCCGATTGCGGACGCGCATGGGGATTTTTAAGGAGGCCTATTTCCAGGCCGCCGCAAAACTGCTTGCCGCCATCCAGCGGGGTGATTTTTATGAAGCGACCTTCTGCCAGGAGTTTTTTGTGGAAGATGCCTCTTTGGATGTAGCCGCTACCTTCAGCAGGCTCAATGCCATTTCCCGATCGCCATTTGCCGCCTGTATGCAATTTGGTACCCGAAGTATTCTGAGTGCCTCCCCGGAGCGCTATCTGTGCAAACGGGGAACCACCGTCTGGTCCCAACCCATGAAGGGGACCGCCCGCAGGGACGCATCCCCGGAAACCGACCGGCAATTGGCGGATCACCTGCAGGCAGACCCGAAGGAACGCGCCGAAAACATCATGATCGCCGACCTGGTCCGCAACGACTTATCCCGAAGTGCCCTCAGGGGCAGTGTCCGCGTAGACGGGTTGTGCGAGCTGAAAACTTATGAGCAGGTCCACCAGCTCATTTCGACAATTCGGGCCGAGGTGCCTGTCGATATCGACCCGGTACAATTGCTGCGGGACACCTTTCCCATGGGGAGTATGACCGGGGCCCCTAAAATCTCGGCCATGCAACACATCGAATGCCGGGAATCCTTCAAACGGGGGGCATACAGCGGGGCACTGGGTTATATGACCCCGGAAGGGGATTTTGATTTCAATGTCCTGATCCGAAGCCTGCTTTACGATTCAAACCTCGGCGTAGCCAGTTTCCCGGTAGGTGGCGCCCTGACGGCCGCCGCCACACCGGCTGCCGAATACGAAGAGTGCCTGCTCAAGGCCCGCGCCATGCGAAAAGTCCTCGAGGGCGAATAAAAAACTTAAAATCGCTAGTATGCCAGCAATTGAAAAATCCGAATTTACAGAAGTATGGGCGGGTGCCCGGACTCGGGTTTACCAATATCATGTCCCTGAGCCCCGGGGGTGCGTGGTCCTGGTCCACGGTTTTGGCGAGCATGCAGGGCGCTATGAATCTGTCGTGGTGCCGGCCCTCTTGCAAGCCGGCTGGGCGGTTCTGGCTTTTGATTTGGTAGGCCATGGCCACTCCGGGGGGAAACGCGGGCATTGCCAGGGCTTCGGGCAACTGATCGGACAAGTATCCGGGGCATTGGACAAGGCAGGCGAGTTATACCCTGGCAAACCCCTGGTGCTGTACGGCCACAGTTTAGGGGGGAACCTGGTACTCAACGCCGTCCTGCGGGGTGCCGTGTCCCCGATGGGTGTGGTGGCCAGTAGCCCGTACCTGCGCCTGGCATTCCAACCTCCTTCCTGGAAGCTGGCCGTTGGGAAAATACTGTTGCGCCTTGCCCCCTGGGTGACGTTGCCTGCAGGCCTGGACCCCGAAGGAATTTCCTCCCAGCCGGAAGAGGTGGCCGCCTACAGGGAAGACCCGCTGATTCACGACCGGGTGAGCCCCAACTATTCCTTGCCGGTAATTGCAGCGGGGGAGTGGGTGCTGGAGCACGCTTCCCGGTGGGACCGCCCCCTGCTGATTGCACACGGATCGGACGACCCGATCATTGACCCCGAAGGCAGTCGGATCCTCAACCGGCAGGTGCCGGGCAGCAAATTGCTTATGCTGGAGGGCAATCGGCACGAACTCCACCACGACCGCGGCAGGGAAGCATTTTTAAATGCAGTAACCGAATGGCTGGGGGCCCTGTCCGGCCCACCGCAATGATATTAATCCGCTAACTTTGCATCATGCTGGATGCCTTTAAATCCCACTTATCCGATCAGTTCCCCGAACTGCTGGATTCCGTATTCCTGCTTGCTTGCAGCGGGGGCCTGGACAGCATGGTGCTTACACACCTATGCGCAGCTGCAGGCCTGGAATTTGAATTGGCCCATTGTAATTTCAACCTTCGGGGGGAGGCGAGCGAAAACGACCAGGAGCTCGTGCGGGAAACAGCAGAAAAATTAGGTATAACATACCATGTAAAGAGTTTTGATACAATTGGTTATGTCAATCAAAATAAAGTATCCATTCAAATGGCGGCCCGCGCGATGCGGTACGAGTGGTTCGATCAGTTGACGGCTTCGGAAAAGGCCCTGCGGTATATCGTCACGGCGCACCATGCCGACGATGCCCTGGAAACTTTCCTGATCAACCTGGGGCGGGGGAGCGGCCTGGAGGGCCTCTGCGGAATCCCGGCGCGTACGGCCAATATCCGAAGGCCATTGTTGCCCTTTTCCAGGGAGGCCCTGGCGGCTTACGCCGAATCAGCCGGGATACCCTGGAGGGAAGATGCCTCCAATGCAGAAACCCGGTACCTGAGAAACCGCCTGCGCCACGAAGTTATCCCGGCCCTGAAGGCCGCCTCCAATGGCTTCCTTGACCAATTTGGAACCAGCATCCGGCACCTGGACGGTAGCCGCGCCATGATGCAGCATTACATGGACGGCGTTTTTCGCGAAGTAAGCCGGGAAAGCGAGGGGATACTGATCTTTTCCATCCCGGCACTCCGCGCCTTGCACCCCCGGGAGGCGCACCTGCACGAATTATTCAGGGACTACGGGTTCACGGACTGGATGGCCCTTTCCCGCCTGCTGGAATCCGAAACCGGCAGGGAAGTCCAAAGCCCGACCCACCGGCTCCTCAAAAACCGGGAGGAATTATTGTTGAAGCCCAAAGTGCCCGTCGGCAAGGGTCCCTGGACCTTCGACCCGCTAAATCCTGAAGCGAACCTCCCCATCGACCTGACGGTTGAGGAAGTGACGGGAATGCACCAGGGAAGTAAAGATGTACTATATGCCGATAAAGAAACGTTAAACAAAGAGCTCACCCTTCGCAAATGGCAAAAAGGGGATTATTTTTACCCTATCGGACTAAACGGACGGAAGCGCGTCTCTAAATTTTTAAAAGATGCCGGGTTGAGCCGTTTTGACAAGGAAGCCACCTGGATTCTTTGCAGCGGCGAAGACATTGTCTGGGTGTTAGGCCACCGGGCAGACGACCGGTTCAAGGTGACGGATTCCACCCGAAAAATCCTCAAGATTACATGGCGAAACGAATCATCCTGAATATCATTGCCTTTCTGCTGGTCCTGCCAGCGTGGTCCCAGTTTCCCGGTGCGGGGGGTGTTGAGGATCCGGTTTCCTGGTCCCGTTCCGTGGAGCAGGTTTCGGACAGTACGTATATCCTCCATTTCCGGGCGGATATCGATGCAGACTGGCACCTGTATTCCCAGTATACCGCCGAAGGCGGTGCCCTCCCTATTGAATTCGAGTTTGAGGGGGCCGGAAGCACCTATGAGTTGGTGGGCCCGGTTACCGAAAGCGAAACGCATACGGCATACAACGAAATTTTTGAGGTAGTCGAGACTTTCTTTAAGGAAAGCGCCCATTTTACCCAGGAAATTGTCGTGGCGGATTCGGAATTGTCCACGGTGCGTGTCAATGTCTATTACCAGGTCTGTAAGGAGGTTTGTATCCCCGGGGAACACCAGTTTGTTTTTTCCCTGGACGGTTCGCAAATCCCGGTCCAAACCGGCCCGGGGGAACCGGCCGACCCGGAACGATCCGGTTCCCTGAAGCTCGACCTGAAGAATGTGGCGGCCCTGCAGGCAGCTGACTCCCAGGGGGCGGCAGCAGGGGGGAACCCGCTTTGGGCCCTTTTTGGCCTGGGGTTCCTCGGCGGACTGATCGCTTTGCTGACCCCTTGTGTTTTCCCGATGATCCCGCTCACGGTTTCCTTTTTTACCAAGCAATCTGCCAACCGCTCCCGGGGCGTAGGGAATGCTGTGTTTTACGGATTCTGCATCGTGCTGATCTATTTTTTGCTCAGCCTGCCTTTCCACCTTTTTGATTCGGTGGATTCGCAAATACTGAACTCCATTGCGACGAATATCTGGCTGAACCTCGTTTTTTTCCTTGTTTTCGTCATTTTTGCTTTTTCGTTTTTCGGGTACTATGAACTGACGCTCCCCGCTTCCTGGGCCAACCGGGCCGATGCGGCTTCCGGGCGGATCGGCGGGGGAGTGGGCATTTTCCTCATGGCGCTCACCCTGGCCATTGTGTCTTTTTCCTGCACGGGTCCGATCCTGGGGGGTCTCCTGGGAAGCACCGCCCTGGCGGAAGGGGACGTAGCGACCAACCTGACCCTGGGGATGCTGGGCTTTGGCCTGGCATTGGCGCTGCCGTTTGCCCTGTTCGCCCTGTTTCCCTCCTGGCTGAGCCGGTTGCCGCAATCCGGGGGGTGGATGGAAACCGTCAAGGTGGTCCTCGGCTTCCTGGAACTCGGGCTGGCCTTAAAATTCCTGTCCAATGCAGACCTGGTGGGGCATTGGGGCATCCTGAAGCGGGAGGTGTTTCTGGCTATCTGGATTCTTTTGGCCATCGGCCTCGGGGGGTACCTCCTCGGTTGGTTCCGTTTCGGCAAAGCCCAGCCCCGTCCGCGGGTGGGCCTGGGGCATTGGGTGGGGGCGCTCCTGTCCCTGGTCTTTGCCGCCTACCTGGGATACGGGCTCGTGAACGGGTCGCCCCTGAAACTCCTCAGCGGGTTTCCCCCCCCGGACTTCTATACCCTGCAGGAAGCCCCTACCGACTGTCCCCTGGGGCTCGAGTGCTACAAGGAATTCGACGCCGGGCGGGAGCAGGCCCG
>CAXQQM010000281.1:0-4931 GCA_964226055.1 Robiginitalea sp.
GTTTCCGTAGTTCTCGTTCAACTCCCCGAGGGATTCCTGAGCCGGTATAAAAACCAGTTGCGGGTGGGTGTGCAGGATACCGGCCGCCTCAGAGAGCTTGGCCACTGCCAGGGCGGCATACGGGTGCTGGGCGGAAATCCCGTCGATGACGATGTTCTCCAGGCCGAGTTGGCGGGCCAGGTCGGGCACCAGTTTTTCCGGGTCCTTGCTCAGGCTGCGAAGGGTAAAGCGGATGCCCTGCGGGTCCTTGAACTCCAGGGAATGGGTTTGTTTGCCCCCGCCTTCTTCGATGAAGGTCAAACCCCCTTTCAGCGTGTCCAGGTAGGCGATGGGAACAGTGACCGGGGTGGACCAGGCTTCGCGGTACTGTTCGCCCTGCATAAATTCCTTGACCCAACTGGCCTCGTAAAGCGTGTTGGCCGCAAGCGTCACCGAATCGAATTCCCTGAAATCCAGGGATTCCACATCCCCCATCCCAAGCACCTGGCAGGTACGGAACTCATCTTCCGTTTCCCCCAGGGACCAATACACCAGTACCAGGAACAGGCCCAATACGATTAAGAAACCAATCAAATACTTACGCATGGCATTATATTTTTGGTCAGACGGATCAATCTCTCAGAAACCGATGAACTTTATGTGAGCGGGTCCCTGCGGAATACTTCAATCAGGTTAAAAATCAGGATACAGAAAAACACCCAGATAAGCCCTGCGATAAACCCGCCAACGATATCCGACGGGTAATGGACGCCCAGGTAAATCCGGCTCACGCCGATGCTCAGGATCAGCAGGGCCAGCAAAAAAATCACCAACCCCTTGAGGACTGTGTGCATTTTGAAATGGTACACCAGGTAGATCATAAACCCGTAAAATGCCATGGCGCTCATCGCATGGCCGCTTGGGTAACTCAATGTCTCCACAACTACCAGGTGCTCAATACCCGGACGCGCCCGGTCGATAAATCTTTTCAGGATCATATTGGAAACCGAGGCGAGGGCGAGCACCAGGACAATCTGCCAGATGTATTTCCATCGTTTAAATACCAGGATAGTCAGCAGTACGCTGATTCCCAGGATCACCAGGTACCCGTTTACATCCCCTATTTCAGTCACTGCGATAAAGTAGGACGTGAGCCCCGGGCTCCGGTAAGATAACACGTAATCCGTAACGCGCTGGTCCCAGGCGGCCAGGGCATCCGTATGCAGCGTATCGGTGAGTTCGATAAACAGGTTGATACCACCCACCACTATAATCAGGGCGGCTAAAAGGGTAACCAGGTAGGGCGAAAACCGGGGCAGGTGGTCCAGGACGGGAGCCAGAAACGACCGAAGCTTCCGGATCAGCGAATCCATCAGGGCGCGGATTGAAGTTTTCATAAAGCGTCAAAAGGTTGGTATCCTCAGAAAGGCAAAATAGCTAAAACTGGTGGGATTTTTGTGTCCTATCAATAGCCTGGGATTTTCAACCCGAGGACCAGGTCGCGGCGGGCTGTTAGTATCCCGTCCTCCAGGACCGGGTCAATAATCCCCCGGCCGCCCCGGTTATCCATCCCTTTTCGGTGGGTCTCTGTCAGGAGCGGGTCGTCCTGGAAATGGTAGGAATCCACATAGTAGGGAATGGTATTCGGCTCTTTGACGGTCAGGTGGATGTGTTCCGGTTCGCTCCGGCTCGGGTACGCCCCCGGGCGGAAGGTGTAGATGGTGTATTTACCGTCCGGGCCTGTACGGACCCATCCGCGTATAAAACCATGGTGGCGGGCCCAGCCGGTTTCATCCCCCCTTGTTTCGTAAATCCCCTCCCGGTTGGTCTGGTAAAAATAGAGGATAACCCCTTCTGCCGGGGTCTTACCGTCGGCCTGGTACACCGTCCCGGTCAGGCGGAGTTTGGGTTCTGTTTCCTCGAATTTCGGCAGAGTATCCACGGCATTCAAAGGCCTATCCCCGTATTCGAGTAGCGCCTCGCATCCCTCGCACGGGCCGCCAACCACCCGTTCCTCCTGAGCCCCTGGTTTCTCAGAAACCCCTTGATTTGCCGGTGCATCCCGGCCTTCCTGCCCCCGGCAGCTCCAGAAAGCCAGCGCCAGCAGTAGCAGTACGGCATTGCTGATTCCCGCGGGGCGACTGGGCATTGCAGCCCCTATCAGATTATCCAACCAACGGGGGTTTGTCGGAAATAAACGGCTGGTTGTAGCGCCTGCGGCCATCGGCCTTGTAGAGCGCATTGGCCAGGGCCCCCATAATGGGCGGGAAAGGCGGTTCCCCCATTCCGGTTGGGTCCACTTCGTTTTCGACAAAGTGCACGTCAATGGACTTGGGTGCCTCGCTGTGGCGGATGAGGCGATACCGGTCAAAATTCGTCTGCTCGGGGGCGCCGTCACGGAATGTCAGCGCGCTGTACATGGCGTGGCCAATACCGTCCACTGCCCCGCCCTCGGCAAGGTTGGTAGCCGCATCCGGGTTGACGACGATCCCGCAGTCGATAGCCGCGCAAACACGGTCTACCACGGGCTGTCCGTCTTGCATCACCACATCGAGCACCTGGGCCACGTAACTTTCGTGGCAGAAGTAGGCTGAGACGCCCCGGTATTTCCCGGGGGTGTCCTGCCCCCATCCGGATTTCTCCCGGACGAGTTCCAAAACGCCGGCATACCGATGGGCTTCGTAATCGTTGTTTTCCCCTACCGGGTTGTCCTCTGCCCGTTTCAGCAGGTCCAAGCGGAATTGGATCGGGTCCTGCCCGGCCGCCTCGGCCACTTCGTCCAGGAAGGCCTGTTCGGCCCCCGCGATAAAGTTGGACCGTGGGGCGCGGAAGGCACCGGTGGTGATATTCGTCTCCAGAGTCCAGTCTTCCGCCAGGTAGTTATCCAGTGCCCCGGCCGGGAAGCGGTTGGCAAAGAGCGGGCTTTCTGGCACGCCACCCGCCTGCACGTGGAAGGCTGTCAACTGGTTGTTTTCATCCAGGGCTGCCCGGTAGGTGGCCCGGTAAGCCGGCCGGTAAGTGCCCTGGGTCATATCGTCTTCCCTCGTATATACTAACTTGACAGGGGCCTGCACCTTTTGGGAAATGGCAGCGGCCTCCACCATAAAATGCCCGTAGAGCCGCCGGCCGAAACCGCCGCCCATCCGGGTCATCATGATATCTATTTTCTCCAGCGGCATGCCGAGCCGGGCCGCGACGGCGTGCTCCATCCACTCGGGGGTCTGGGTGGGGCCGAGGAGTTCCGCCCGGTCTGCAGTCACATGGGCAAAAAAGTTCATCGGCTCCATGGTGTTGTGGGCCAGGAACGGGCAGGTATAGGTCCGCTCAATCACTTTGGCTGCATTGCTGAAAGCCGCTTCGGGGTTTCCATCCCTTCGGACTACGCGACCCTTGCGTGCCGCGAGTTCCTCCATTTTCTTTGCGTGATCATCTGAATTTTCCGCGCCTGCCGGGTGGTTCACGACGATATCGTTCCCGAATAGCGACATGCCGATGGATTGGTCGGGAGCCTGTTTCCACTGGGCATTCAATGCTTTTTTGGCCTGGAAGACCTCCCAGGTGGTTTCCCCGAGTACGATGACCAGCTCGTTAAACGCCGTATGGTCAAAGGCCCCCCGGCTGTAGTCGTCCTCGTAGAGTTTGATGGTGAAGACATCCCGGATCCCCGGCATGGATTTGACCGCTTCGGCATCGTAGGATTTCAGTTGCAGGCCGAAAGCGGGCGGGTGCACCGGGCTCGCTATCAGCATGCCCTCCCGCTGCACATCCAGGCCAAAAAGGGGCTTGCCCGTGACGATTTTACGCCCGTCCACATTTTTGCGGGACGTACCGATGATTTTAAACTCGGAAGGCGACTTGAGTTCCACGTCCTCAGGCACCTCCAGTTTGGCAGCGGCTGCAGCCATCTCCCCGTACCCGGCGGAGTTACCGCTGGCCTCATGGGTAAGCATCCCGGCGTCCGTGGCGATTTCCGCTGCCGGGACCTGCCAGGCCTGTGCGGCGGCTTCCCGCAGCATGTGGCGGGCCGTAGCCCCCGCCATCCGCAGGGCCGGCCAGCCGTTTGCGATGGACCGGCTTCCGCCGGCTACCTGCCAGGAAAAATTCTCCGTGTTGAGCGCCGCCTGTTCGACAACCACGTTGTCCCAGTCCACATCGAGTTCCTCGGCCACGATCATCGGCATGGAAGTCTTTACATTCTGGCCGATTTCCGGGTTCGGGGACATGATGGTCACCACCCCGTTGTCGCCAATCTTTAAAAAGGCGTTCATCTCGAACCACTCCTCCGGCATCTCCAGGGTGGCAATTTCTTCGGTTTGTTCGGGTTTGCAGGAATTCAGCCAGCTGAACCCGAGGACCAGGCCACCCCCGGCCAGGCTGGTGTTCCGGATAAAGGCACGGCGTCCGAATTTTGTCTTAACAAGCGTCATAATAGTGTTTTAGGTGGATGTCTTAGTGAATCGGTGCGCAGGACCCCCGGCTATTCCCCGGATGCCGCCATTTTGATGGCTTTCTTGATGCGCACATAGGTACCGCATCGGCAGATATTCCCGTTCATCGCCCCTTCGATGTCCGCGTCCGTGGGGGACGGGTTACTCTTGAGCAGGGCGGCGGCAGACATGATTTGTCCCGCCTGACAGTAGCCGCACTGGGGGACGTCCACTTCCAGCCAGGCCTTTTGCACCGGATGGTCGCCGTTTTCGGATAGCCCTTCGATGGTGGTCACTTCCTGGTTGCCCACTGCCGATACCGGCAGCATGCAGGAGCGCGTGGCCGTATTGCCCAGGTGGATGGTACAGGCGCCGCACTGGGCAATCCCGCAGCCGTACTTTGTGCCGACCAGGTTCAGGTGGTCGCGCAGTACCCAGAGGAGCGGGGTGGACGGGTCCACGTCCACTTCCCGGGTTTCACCGTTGATGTTGAGTTGGTATGTTGCCATAATTTCTGATATTCAA
>CAXQQM010000282.1:0-19250 GCA_964226055.1 Robiginitalea sp.
GGTAGCCGATTCCGTACTGGGCCCGCTTGTACATCGGGAATTTCGTGATTTCCGTCTTGTCCAGAAAAATACGCCCCCCGTTCGGCTTGATCAGCCCGACGATCATGTAAAAGGAAGTGGTCTTGCCCGCCCCGTTGGGGCCGAGGAGCCCGACGATTTCGCCCTGGTTGACTTCCAGGGAAATCCCCTTGACGACCTGGCGACCGCGGTAGGATTTCATGATATTTTCGGCTCGGAGCTTCATGGGACGTGGGCCAAACTTACAGATTTTCGGATGGGGTCGGTGTTATTTTCGGAATATTTTAACCCTTGTTTTCCAGGACTTCCCAGAATTCCACGGCCCGCCTCAGGTGCGGGATGGTGATGGTACCGCCCACCAGGGTGGCGATGCCCAGGGTTTCCATGACCTCCTGTTTGGTCGCATGGTGCTTGTAGAGGGTTTGCAGGTGGTACCGGACACAGTCGTCGCAACGAAGTACCGTCGAGGCCACCAGTCCCAGGAGTTCCTTGGTCTTGACGTCCAGGGCGCCCGGCGCGTAGGCGTTCGTGTCCAGGTTAAACATCCGCTTCATCAGCCTGCTGTCGCTGTTGAGCAGCTTCTCGTTCATCCGTTCCCGGTAGGCGTTGAATTCATCGACTTGATCTGGCATTCTTCTGGGCTTTAGCCTGCCGTTTGAGCACGACAGAGGAGATGTAAATACTGATTTGGTACAGGATCAGGACCGGCACGGCCACGATAATCTGGCTGGCCACGTCCGGGGGGGTGATCACCGCGGAGAGGACCAGTACGATCACCAGGGCGATCTTCCGGTATTTCTTCAGGATTTCCGGGGTAACCAATCCCACCCGGGTCAGGAAAAAGATGATGATGGGCAACTCAAACATGATCCCGCAGGCAATGACTGCCGCCCGGACCGTGGAGATAAAGGAACTGATGTCGATTTCATTCAGTACCTCCTCGCTGACCTGGTAGGTACCTAAGAAGTTGATGGACAGGGGGGCCACCACGTAATAACCAAAGAGGACGCCCATAAAGAACAACGCGGAGGCTACCAGGATAAAACCCCGGGAGTGTCTCCGCTCTTTTTCGTAGAGCCCCGGGCTGATGAATTTCCAGACCTCGTAGAGTACATAGGGGAACCCCACGATAAAACCGGCCCAGATAGAGGTCCAGATGTGCGCCGAGAACTGCCCGGCCATAGTCCGGTTCTGGATGGTAAAGGGCAGGGAATCCGCACAGAAGGCCGAATCGAAGCCCAGTCGGGTGGCGATATCGCAAAAGAGCCTGTAGGTCGGGAAACTCATTTTTTTGGGCCCGAAGATGACCGTGTCGAAGATAAAGTCCTTCATCAAAAACGCCCCGACCCCGAGGATTACGATGGCCAGGGTTGACCGGATCAGGTGCCAGCGCAGCTCTTCCAGGTGGTCCAGAAAGGACATTTCATTGGGGTCCTTGCGATCTTTCTTTGCCATTAAAGTATGCCCTCCTTGATTAGGTTGTGGATATGGACCACCCCGATGTATCGTCCGTCCCGGGTGGCCAGCAATTGGGAAATATCATTTTCCTCCATCATATGCAGCGCTTTGACGGCCAGGACCTCGGAATCGACCGTTTTGGGACCCGTGGTCATGATATCCCGGGCGCGCAACCCGGCAATATTGTCGTGTTTGTTGAGCATCCGCCGGATGTCCCCGTCCGTGATAATCCCGGCAACCCGGTCCCCGTCCATCACGGCCGTGACCCCCAGCATTTTCTCGGAGATCTCCACGATGGCATCTTTGACCGGCGTATCACCGGATACTTGCGGCACCTGGTTTTGAGCGGCAATATCCCCCACGCGCAGGTAGAGTTTCTTCCCCAGGGTCCCCCCGGGGTGGTAGCGCGCGAAATCGCGGCTGCTGAACCCCCTGAGCTCCAGCAGGCAGATGGCCAGGGCGTCGCCCAGCACCAATTGGGCCGTTGTACTGGTAGTCGGGGCCAGGTTGTTCGGGCAGGCCTCTTTCTCCACAAAGGTGTTCAGGCAGAAGTCTGCACGCCGGCCCAGGAAGGAATCCGGGCTGCCTGTCATCCCGATCAGCGGATTGCCCCCCTGCTTGATCAGCGGGACGAGCATTTTGATTTCCGGGGTATTCCCGCTCTTGGAAATACAAATGACCACGTCGTTTTTCTGGATGGTACCCAGGTCCCCGTGGATGGCATCTGCAGCGTGCATGTAGATGGCCGGCGTACCTGTGGAATTCAGGGTTGCCACGATTTTGGAGGCGATGATGGCGCTTTTGCCAATACCGCTGATCACCACGCGGCCGTCGGCTTCGAGGATACACGCAACCGCGCTGGAGAAATCCTCCGTGAGCAGGGTGGCAAGGTGGTGGATGGCATCGCCTTCCAGGGCGATCGTTTGACGCGCTATTTCGAGTATAGCCTTACTGTCCTTCAAGGTTTTGCATTAATTAACACTAGCGGTTTCCAATCCTTAAAATGTGTGTAAAAGTGGGATTGTTTTTAAAAGAATGTGCTATATTTAAGAAAACAAAATTACACAAACTTATTAGAAACAAATTCAATTCCCCCGCATTTCACATTCGGCACATTATTTGCCGCGACCACCTTGTATCATCCAATGGATACAGCATACCCGGGCCCCCGGGATTGTGATGTTTGCAGAAAGACCATGAAGCATGATTTTGAATGAGACCGACCTGAAAGCGTCCCTGAAGAAATACTTTGGGTTTTCGCAGTTTAAGGGACTTCAGGAAGATGTAATTAAGAATATCGTCCAGGGCAGGGACACCTTTGTCATCATGCCTACCGGAGGAGGGAAGTCGCTGTGTTACCAGTTACCTGCGCTAATAGGCGAAGGAACGGCCATCGTGGTATCCCCCCTGATTGCCCTGATGAAAAACCAGGTGGACGCCATCCGGGGCGTCTCGGACAACGACGGGGTGGCCCACGTGCTGAACTCCTCCCTGACCAAGGGCGAGGTCAAAGCCGTGAAGGAGGATATTACCTCCGGGGTCACCAAACTCCTGTACGTGGCCCCCGAATCCTTGACCAAGGAGGAATACGTGGATTTCCTGCAGGGTGTGACCCTGTCCTTTGTCGCAATCGACGAGGCCCATTGTATCTCGGAATGGGGGCACGATTTCCGGCCGGAATACCGGAACCTCCGGTCTATTATCAACCGGCTCGGGGACGACATCCCGATTATCGCCCTGACGGCCACGGCAACCCCCAAGGTCCAGGAGGACATCCTCAAGAACCTGGGAATCCCGGAAGCTGAGGTGTTCAAGGCATCCTTCAACCGGCCGAACCTGTACTACGAGGTGCAGCCCAAAACCAAGAACGTGGATGCGGACATCATCCGGTTTGTGAAAAAAAACGCCGGAAAATCAGGCATCATTTACTGCCTGAGCCGCAAGCGCGTGGAAGAGCTCGCCCAGGTACTCCAGGTAAACGGGGTCAGCGCGGTTCCCTACCATGCCGGGTTTGATGCCAAAACCCGCTCCAGGTACCAGGATATGTTCCTGATGGAGGATGTGGATGTGGTAGTGGCCACCATTGCCTTCGGCATGGGGATCGACAAGCCGGATGTACGCTATGTGATCCACCACGACATCCCCAAGAGCATCGAGAGTTACTACCAGGAAACCGGCCGGGCCGGCCGGGACGGGGGTGAGGGCCATTGCCTGGCTTTCTACAGCTATAAGGACGTAGAGAAACTCGAGAAATTCATGGCGGGCAAGCCCGTGGCCGAACAGGAAATCGGCAACGCCCTGTTGCAGGAGATCGTCGCCTATGCCGAAACCTCCGTATCCCGCCGGAAATTCATCCTCCACTACTTCGGGGAGGAATTTGACGAAGTCCACGGCGAGGGGGCGGATATGGACGACAATGTCCGGAATCCCAAGGAAAAGGTGGAAGCCGGGGACGACGTGGTCAAGATTATCCGGGCCGTTAAGGAAACGAATGAAAAATTTAAGGCAAAGGAAATTGTCAAGACGCTTACCGGTTCGTCCAATGCGCTGATCGCAGCCCACAAGACGGCCGGCAAGGAGGTCTTCGGATCCGGCGCCGACAAGGACAAACACTATTGGATGGCCCTGGTGCGGCAAATCCTGGTGGCAGGCCTGTTAAAAAAGGAAATTGAACAATATGGCATCCTGCATGTTACCCCGTCCGGCGAGGAATTCCTGAAAAACCCGACATCGTTCATGATGACCCGGGACCACCAGTACAGCGAAGTCCAGGAAAGCCCTTCCGGCGGAACGGTGCGGCCGCGCTCCGGCACGGGGGACAATACGCTGCTCAAGCTGCTGCGGGACCTCAGGCGCAAGGAGGCTGCCAAGTTGGAGGTGCCGCCCTTTGTGATTTTCCAGGACCCTTCCCTGGAGGATATGGCTTTGAAATATCCCGTCAGCCATGAGGAACTCGTGAACATACACGGAGTGGGTGAAGGGAAGGCCCGTAAATACGGAAAACCGTTCCTGCGGCTGATTTCTGAATACGTGGAGGAAAACAACATTACGCGCCCCGAGGATCTGGTGGTAAAGAGTACGGGTGCGAATTCGGGCCTCAAACTCTACATCATCCAGAACGTCGACCGGAAATTGCCGCTGGACGACATCGCCGCGGCCAAGGGCCTTGAATTGCCGGAGCTCGTCCGGGAAATGGAACAAATCGTATTCAGCGGTACCCGGTTAAACCTGGGCTACTACATCGACGATATTTTAGACGAAGACCAGCAGGAGGAAATCCACGATTATTTCCTGGAGGCGGAATCGGACGATATCGAGGAGGCCCTGAAGGAATTCGACGGGGAATACGAGGATGAGGAACTCCGGCTCTACCGCCTGAAATTCATGAGCGAAGTCGCCAATTAAGCCAGGTACCTGAAGGGCTCCCAGGGCAAATTCCGCAGTACGGTAAAAACCACTACAATCGCCAGCACCAGCCAGGGCGCCCGGGGATGGTCCAGGGGGCTGGCCAGGAACCGATTCCCGAAGAGTCGAGCCGCACGTTCCGCGCTGTGCCAGCCCAGGAGCAATACGGCAGGGGGAAACAGCAGGTTATGGCCAAATGCCCCGCCCAAATCCAGGTGGGTCAGGTCGTGGAGCGCGCGCTGGCTGCCGCAACCTGTGCATAACAATCCGGTGAGTTGGCGGAAGGGACAGGCAGGAAAGGCCCCGCCTTCCGGGTCCGTATGGTAGTAAACCATCAGGAGGAGTGCCCCTGCGGCCAGCCCGAAAAGGGCATACCACTTTATTTTCCGATCAGTAACGGGCATTCTCCATAATCCCGGCAAAGATGCCGAAGCCGAAGATGGCCAGGTAGATGATCACCCCGATCCCCCCTACAACCAGGCCTACGATGCCCCACGTACGTGCGTTCCGGGAATACTGATCCGCCAGGTGGTAATCGCCACGGGCGTAGACCTCGTTTACCCGGGCGGCATAGATGATACTTACGATGCCCGCCGGGAGGCAGCAACAGACCGTGCAGATTATGGCCAGGGCCAGGTAATTGCTCGGTTTTGGGGGTTGGTTTTCCATTTCGCTCATTCTGGTCGGAGATTTAATTGGTTATTGTGCAGTGCCCGGGGGATTATTCCTCAAACCCCCATTGTTCCATCATTTCACGGGATTGTTCCATCATGGCGTCCCATCCTCCCAACTGCTGGATGCGGAACAGCATAAAACCGAAATAAAGAACACCGAGGACAATGGCGATAATCGCGAGGATCCGGGCGGTCTTCCACTGGTTGTAATTGGTATAGACCTCCGGGGATTCCAGATATTTCTTATAGTCCGACCGAAGCAACAGGTAGGCAATTACTCCCAGGAGGATTGCCGGGAGCCCCCAGATGCAGCAACAGACATAGCCCAGGATGGATAATACAATGGCCAGGGTTACATTCGGTAATTTTCTTTGTTCCATGG
This sequence comes from Robiginitalea sp., assembly GCA_964226055.1. Taxonomy (GTDB): domain Bacteria; phylum Bacteroidota; class Bacteroidia; order Flavobacteriales; family Flavobacteriaceae; genus Robiginitalea. Next base: position 5,938 of record CAXQQM010000282.1, read on the forward strand.
TAGTGGTAGTTTAGTGGTGTCGTTGGTTTATAGGTTTAGTTTCAGGAGGAAATTGATCAGGATAGCTGCCACGGTTATCCCCGCCAGCCAGGTAATCAGCCGCGTGCCGTTCCTGATCCAGGCCAGCTGGTCCGCAAGGATAACCGCAAAAAGGGCCATCAAAGGCAAAAGGGCAGGATACATCAGGAAGGAATCAACCAGTTCGCCGCGCAGCAAGAGGGCAACGGCGCGTTGGAGGCCACAACCCGGGCATGAGATGCCCAGAATTTGCTGGCTCAGGCAGGGGAGCATGTCGGCTTCCGAAAAAATGGCAATTTGTATCATAGGGAAAAGGCCGTCCCGGGATTTCCGAAAGGTAAATTACTATTATTTTTGGGCAATGAAAATAAAAGCCTTCATTTATTTAGCCGCCATCAGTGCTTTGTCGATGGGGGCAAACAGCAAACCACAGGCCGATGGAAAGCTTTAAAACGGGCGATTGGGTTCAGTGGCTGGACGAAGACCTGGAGGGCGAGGTCCTGGCGGTAACCCCAGAAGGCATACGCGTGCGGACCCGGGATGGTTTTGAAATGACGGCAGCCCCTGGCGCGATCGTCCGTATCCCGAAAGGTGCCTCCCTGCCGGTACCCCCATCGGCAGCCCTGGAAAAGCCGCAGGAAAAGCCGAAACGGCCGGGTCCCCGGGCGGGAGGCAAAAAAGCGCGTTACGCCCCGGCCCTGGAGGTGGACCTGCACATCGAAAAACTCCACCCGGCCCCTCAGCGACTGGACACGTATGAAATCCTCGATTTACAAATGGAAACCGCGCGTCGCCAGCTGGAGTTTGCCCTGAACAAACGAATCCAGAAAGTGGTTTTTATCCACGGGGTGGGGCAGGGGGTGCTCAAGGCCGAATTGCGGACGCTTTTCCGCCGATACGACCACCTGAAGGTCCGGGAGGCCGATTACCGTTCCTACGGCCTGGGCGCCACGGAGATCTATATTCCCCAGGAGGCTTTCAATTAACAGTCAATTGCAAGATTCAGAATTCAATTGGAAGATGTGGTAACCGTCCCGAATTCCTCCACACTGATATTGGTGAGGCGCTCCCCTGTGGAGGTGATAAAGGACACTCCGGAAAGGCGGATTTCATGGGTAAACAGCGTGGTGTCCGCGGCGTCCTGTATCGTGGTAATCAGTACGCTTCCCGCTTCGGCTTCAACCTCTTGCAGCACAATAGGTGTCGCCGGGGGGATTTCCCCGCAGAAATACGAACTGCTGACATTGTCGTCAAAAAGCCGGTAGGTCAGTTGGGAACCTCCCGGCAGGGTCGATTCGATTGATCCCTCCGGGTTGGCATTTTCCAGCAGGCCGCTTTCGAGTTGCAGGATCAGCGCTTCGGAATTGTCGATTTTGAAGAAGAGTTCCGTGGCAGTGGTAACCGTGCCGCAGTTCTGGATGGCAACCTCCTCAAAATCGATGGTTTCGATTTCGAGGTCCCCGCTGGAACAGGCAGCAAGGAATCCCGCACAGAGTATGGACAGGGCTTTTTTCACAATGCCAAAGATACCTAAATTGACCCTGAATTTCCCAAGTGTCTCCCCGTATTTTTAGGGGGATTTAACTAAATTCGGTACTTTTGACCCGTTAAAAACCAAGTTTTGCGCGCTATGGAAAAAGTATATCTGGACAATGCGGCAACCACCTGTATCCGCGAAGAAGTTATCGCCGCTATGTGCGATGCCCTGGAAGGTTGCTACGGAAATCCATCCTCCACGCATTCCTTTGGCCGGAGCGCCAAAACGGGAATTGAAAAGGCGCGAAAGTCCATCGCGGCCCGACTGGGTGCCCGGCCCGGAGAAATTATCTTCACTTCGGGGGGTACGGAGGCCGATAATATGATCCTCCGGTGCGCTGTCCGGGACCTCGGGGTCCGGACCCTGATCACCACGCGTATCGAGCACCATGCTGTCTTGCATACCGCCCAGGCCCTGGCCGGGGAATCGGGCATCCGGTTGGAGTACGTACCCCTGGACGCCGAGGGAAACCCACAGCTGGAAGCCCTTGAAAAACTGTTGCAGGCCGATGACAGCAAGAAGCTCGTAAGCCTGATGCATGTCAACAATGAAATCGGCAATCTGACCGACCTGCAGGCCGTTTCCTCCGTCTGCCGCCAAAACGGGGCGTTGTTCCATTCGGATACGGTGCAATCCATCGGGCATTTTCCCTGGGACGTACAGCAAACGCCGGTGGATTTTGCCACGGCCGCGGCACACAAGTTCCACGGTCCCAAGGGTGTCGGGTTTGCCTACATCCGCAAAGATACGGGGCTGGGCCCCCTGATCGTGGGCGGATCGCAGGAACGCGGTTACCGGGCCGGGACAGAGGCCTACCACAACATCCTGGGCCTGGAAACCGCCCTGGAGTCGGCCTACGAGAACCTGGAACGGGAAAGGGAACACATTGCCGGCCTCAAAAATTATTTTATCGGCAAGCTCCGGGAATCCATCCCCGGGGTGGCATTTAACGGCCTCTCGGCCGATCCGGAGCGGAGTACTTATACGCTGGTCAATGTGCGGTTGCCGCTCAGTGAAGACCAGGGGCAACTGCTGTTGTTCCACCTGGATTTAAAAGGGATTGCCTGCTCCAAAGGAAGTGCCTGCCAGTCCGGCAGTACGGGCGGGTCCCATGTGCTTGGGGAAATTCTCGACGAGGAGGAAATGGCGAAACCCTCCCTGCGTTTTTCATTTTCGCATTACAACAACCGGGAGGAACTCGACTATACCGTGGACGTCCTGAAAGAATTTGTGGAATCGCAGGTGGGCAAGGCTGTCTAGCTTGCCGGAGGTCTATTTCTTTTAACGGCCTTCCTTGTCGTACGGGAATTTCCGAGCTGCCTTTTTCATCATCTTGTCGATCAGGTCGTCGGTGTCCTTGCCGGATTTCCGGCTGATCTCCTGCTCGTATTTCCAGATGAGTTTCCCGGATTGCCCGTCGCTGATCTTGATGCCGATCCTGCCGTAATCGGCATCGCCCAACAAATAATCTATAAAACTAAAGTCGGAGGGGACCCCGTCGGAAAGCAGCACGTTGACATCCAGGTTCCCGCTGATAATGCCGTCCACGCCCAGTATATCCGCCAGCTCCCGGATCGTATACCGGTCGATGTTGTCGTATGAGATGTCGTTCTGTGCCAGCAGTGCGTTCGTATCCTTGCTGTTCTGGAAGTCCACGCTGAACTTCTTGCGTTTTTTACCACGCCCGAAATACGTCTCCAGGGCATCCTGGACGGCATATCCTTCTTTTTGTTCCAGCCGCTCCTTCTCGCTGCGGCTGAGTTCCTCATCCAGGTCCAGGTGAGTGAAGAACGGGATGATGGCCAAGACCTGGTGGTCCTGGCTCAATTCGTCGAAACGATTGCTCTGGAAGATGTTTTTCTGGGCGACTGAACTCGTCGCGCCTGCAATAACCAGGAAGAATACCAGCAATTTTCTCATAAACGCAACACGGGGTTGGGGAGTCAGACATCCGGCAACCTGTTGGGCCGGACGCAATTATGCCGCAAAAGTACGCAAAATTACGGCTTGTCGCAACCCGGGGCGGGCCAGGAGGCCGGGGGCCTTACCTGCGGAAGAAGGTCGCCGAAAACCGGCTGACATTCCCTGCGTTGTCGGTTACTTCCACCTCCAGTTCGCATTCCCGGGCATCCCCTATACGATCGTCGAAATTATAGGTGATGGTCTGGTCCTTGGGCTCATACTCCATCAGGATCCATTCGCCGTTCAACGTGGCAGAATAGGACGCGATGCCACTGAGGTCGTCGGCTATTCGCAGACTCAGGTACCGATAGTTGGTAAGCCATTGCCGGTGCTTGAAATTGCGCGGCCGGATCACAGGGGCCACTGAATCGGAAGCCAGGGTAAACTCCCCGAGTTCCCGGCTGCGCATGCTGAAGGTATTGCCCCTTTTGTAGGTCCGGGTATACCTGGGGTTGCCCCTGGAGTCCAGGCGTGCGATAAACATCCGGGTGCGATCGGCCTCCGGGATGTGGGAAACGTCAAAACTCAGGGTAAAGTTCCGGTGCAGGGGTACGGTAGGCTCGTGCAACTTCACCGTATCCCCGTCGCTCCCCAGTTCCAGGTAGGTATTCTGATAAAAACTGCCGGCTGGAAAAAAGGCCTGCGCCCTGCCGAGGTCAAAACTCGCCGGTTTGTCCGCCCGGACGAAATAGGGGGTTTTCAGTTCATCCCCCCCGGACGGGGTTCCCGATTCACCCCGGACCGGGACGGTCAGGATGGTCTCATTGCCTGCCAGGTCGGAAATTTCGATCCGGATTTCATATTGCCTGCCGGGCGTCACCCGGATCATTCCTTCGTCCTTCAGTTCATTGTAGAGGCTGAGCCGGTTCCCGGAATCCCTGAAAAGTTTCTGCACCCGCCGGTTGGACCGGGCGTAGTACGGATAGTCGATCAGTGTATTGATGTAGCGCGTCTCCCCAAAGGAAAACTTTTCGAATACCAAATCTGTATACGTGGTCCCGTCCACCGCCTGGCGAATGCGATACACACCGTTGCGGTTGGCTGCCATATCCTGCCGGTCGTAGGCCTGTACCCCGAGTCCGATGGTCCCGGAGGCCAACAGTGTATCCGCCGTGTAGGTGCCGTCCGCCTGCCTGCGCATCTGCAATTCCACGCGTTGCCCCACCCCATTTACATGGGCCCCATCCGACAACGGGTAGGCAAATGCAGCCTCCAGGGTCGGGTTGGTGGCATCCCGGACCTCGATCCCGTATAAAAGCGGATTGGTGGGCTTCTCATCCACGCTGTTGCGGATTTCAAAATGCAGGTGCGGGCCGGACGATCCGCCGGTGTTGCCCGAATAAGCGATGATATCCCCTTTTTTAACAGGGACCTCCCCGTATTCCGGGAAGGTTTCCACCTCGTAGGAGCGGCGTTTGTACTGCAGTTCCTTGACGTATTCCTCAATGCCCGGGCCGTATTTCTGCAGGTGTGCATAAACCGAGGTGTATCCGTTGGGGTGGGCGATGTATAGTGCTTTCCCATACCCCCAGTGCCCGACCTTGATACGGCTGACCGTGCCATCCGCAATAGCCCGGACCGGCAGGCCCTGCCGTTGCTGGGTCTTGATGTCGATGCCAGCGTGGAAGTGGTTGGAGCGCAATTCGCCGAAAGTCCCCGCCAGGATGATGGGGATGTCGAGAGGAGGGTCGAATTGGGTTTCGGCCGGGGCATATTGTGCCGGGGCATACAGGGATGCCAGCATGAATATATAGGGGAGGATACGAGTCATAGCAAGGGAATTCCCTGCGAAATTAAGGATTCGGGCCGCAATATTGAAACATCGGGCGAAAACGGAGCATTTGAATCCCCTATGCCCCGCTGTCAGTGGCTTTCCTGGGGGTGGCAGTGGAATAGTTGCAAAAACTATTGCGAAGTCGCCCCCGGAGTGTTAACTTTGTGTAAATGCATTGAATTCTGCCCGGTGAGCGAAATGGTCGACATCGTTGACTCCCTCGAGAACAAGATCAGCAAGCTGCTGCGGAAACTCGAGTTGCTGCAACAGAGCAGGAAGAACTTGGAAGGGGAAGTCGCAGCGCTTAAGGAAGCGCGTGATACCGCCCGGGAAGCAGCCGACAAGTGGGAAGAGAAATACAATTCCCTTAAAATGGCGAATTCGATGCTGGGCAGTGAAACCAACAAATCAGAAGCCAAGCTCAAAATAAATGCGCTAATCAGGGAATTGGACCAGTGCATCGTTCAATTGGCTGAATAGCGACCAAGTTCAAAACCATGACCGAGAGGCTCAAGATAAAGCTATCCATAGCGGATCGCGTATACCCGCTGACGATCGACCCGGCCCAGGAAGAGGGCCTTCGGAAAGCAGCCAAGAATATTGAGCAACTCGCCAAGAAGTTTGAACAAAATTACGCCGTCCGCGACAAACAGGATGTACTGGCCATGTGCGCACTTCAGTTTGCATCCAAGATAGAGCAGGGGGGCATTGAGAAACAGGAAGACAACCAGGAAGTAGTCGAACGGCTTCGGTCGCTCGACACCCTGATCGCTTCCTCGCTGAGCGCGCAATAAGTTCTTTAACATAGCAATCGATACTGCCCACATTGGTATTATTTTTTTGACAAACTCAACATTACTTTAATTAGAAAGGGTGAGTTTAGGTTGTAAAAGCAAGCCTTCTTTGAAAGGATCCTTGAGCAATCTGTTAGCCCTAAACCTGTTTATAGGAGTTTGTACAAAACTTCCATCAATGTGGGCTTTTTTTATGCTTTCGGGAGCTGCCCGGAGGCGTATTCTGATCCAAGTGACACTGCCGGAACCGCAAACTAAATTGACAGAACATGGACATAACAACGATAGCCATCGCCCTGGTGGTTGGGTTGGGGATCGGTTTTGCCATTGCCAAGCTCCTTGAAAAGGGGCAGGCTTCCAAAACCATTGCCGCAGCCAAAAAGGAATCCGCAGCCATCCTGAAGGATGCCCGGGCCGAAGGGGAGAATATCAAGAAAGAAAAGATTTACCAGGCCAAGGAGAAGTTCCTGGAACTCAAGGCAGAGCACGAAAAGGTGATCCTCAGCAAGGATAAAAAGATCACCGAAGCCGAAAAGCGGACCCGCGACAAGGAGTCCCAGGTAAGCAGCGAACTGGCGCGAAACAAAAAGCTGAACGATGAACTTGAAAAGCAGCTGGAAGAGGTTGCCGGTAAACGGGAGTTCTTTGAGCGGAAGCAGGGGGAACTCGAAAAACTGCACAACAGCCAGGTCCAGCAGCTCGAAGTAATCTCGGGCCTCTCGGCAGAGGAAGCCAAAGGCCAGTTGCTGGAATCCCTCAAGGAGACGGCGAAGTCGGACGCCATGGCCTACCTGCAAACCACCCTGGAGGAAACCAAGATGACCGCCCAGCAGGAAGCCAAGAAAATAATCGTCAACACCATCCAGCGCATCGGTACTGAAGAGGCCATTGAGAATTGCGTGTCGGTTTTCAACCTGGAAAGCGACGACGTGAAAGGCCGTATCATCGGCCGGGAAGGCCGAAATATCCGCGCCCTGGAAGCGGCCACAGGCGTTGAAATCATCGTGGATGATACCCCGGAGGCCATCATCCTTTCCTGCTTCGACTCCGTCCGCAGGGAAGTGGCCCGCCTCTCCCTCCACAAACTGGTCACAGACGGCCGGATCCACCCGGCCCGAATCGAAGAAATCGTCCGCAAAACCGAGAAGCAGATTGAACAGGAAATTGTCGAAGTTGGGAAGCGGACTGTGATTGACCTGGGCATCCACGGCCTCCACCCGGAACTCATCCGGACGGTGGGCCGCATGAAGTACCGCTCCTCTTACGGACAAAACCTCCTGCAACACTCCCGCGAGGTTGCCAAACTCTGCGGGGTAATGGCCGCCGAGCTCGGGCTAAACCCGAAACTGGCAAAACGGGCCGGTTTGCTGCACGATATCGGTAAGGTGCCGAATACGGAAAATGAGCTGGAAACCCCCCACGCCATCCTCGGGATGCAGTGGGCTGAAAAATACGGGGAGAAACCCGATGTATGTAATGCCATCGGTGCCCACCACGACGAGATTGAGATGAAATCCCTGATCGCCCCGGTGGTCCAGGTGTGCGATGCCATCAGCGGGGCCCGTCCGGGAGCCCGGCGCCAGGTACTCGACTCGTATATCCAGCGCCTCAAGGACCTGGAGGAAATTGCCTTTGGCTTCGGGGGTGTCCAGAAGGCCTACGCCATCCAGGCGGGAAGGGAGCTTCGCGTCATCGTGGAAAGCGAGAAAGTCAGCGACGAGAAAGCGGCCCAGTTGTCCTTTGAAATTTCCCAGAAGATCCAGACGGACATGACCTACCCCGGGCAGGTGAAAATCACGGTGATTCGCGAAACGCGTTCGGTGAATGTAGCCAAGTAAAACCGGGGAATCCGGGTCTGGCGACCTTTCAGATATTTACAAATTCATAACCGGCCCGGGGGTCCCCCCGGAGGTCGGTTCCCCGATCGTTCAACAGGATGCCGTGTTCCAGCCAGGCCTTCAGGTTGGCCATCCAGAAAGTCCAGCCCGTGCTGCAGCCGTAATGGTACATCAGTTTGCTTTTTTCGTCTGTGGGGATGTTGTATTGCCTGAGGCAGACCAGTACGCGGCCTGCGCCTTCCTCCAGGCTGACCCGTACCCTGCAATCCCCTGCAAAGCTGAACCCGATGTTTTTTTTCCCATCGGCTTCCAGTAGGGTGCCGGATTCCTCTCCGTCAAACTGGTGCCACTTCCAAGTGTACCGGTCGCCGGCTTGCACCAGCTCTTCCGGGCCGCGTCGGCTGCCGTCCGGCGCATGGTAGGCGGCTTCGCTCAGGAACCAGGCGCAAATGCCTGCCTCTGTGGCCCAACTCCTGTAGATCCGGCTGAGCGGGGCGGCGATATAAATCTTTTTGGTGAATTCCTCAAATGACAACCCTTCCATATCAATTGGATTTATCAGCTATTTCGAATGCGTGTACGGCACGTCCCAGGGCGGCCAGGAATGGGATGCCGATTTCCTCGTACTCGAATTGATCGTCGTTGAAGATCCCGTTTTCATTGACCAGGATAGTGGCTGCAAGCAGGAATTCCACGTCGTTATCACGGTCTGTGATATACGCGCAGTCCGTCAATGTCCCGTAGGCAAACCCCACCTTGTTGAAGATCCGGACGGATTCCGGGATTCGGGCCTGGGAGTCGCCGTACAGGAAAAATTTGCAATAGCCGTCCGGGTGGAGGGCTTCCTCGTATCCGGCTTCCCTGGGCAGGCGGGACATCGCATCCAGGAGGAATTCCCGCTGTTCCCCGGTTATCCGGAACCGTTGCCCTTCCGGGAAATTTTCGGGAAATACCACACGTTTCAACAGGCCGTCCAGGGTGGCCAGCGGCAGGTAGTTCTTCAGGCCGAAATCGAAAGGGCCTTCGACCAGCCTGTCATCCTCCATATACCCGGAGCCCTTGCGAATACCCCTGAGTTCCAATTTTTTCGGGGGTTGATTGGGAATCGGGCGGGACTGGGTCGTAACGGAGTCGTTGCGATAGATAACCAGGGGCTGTGTGGTTGTTTCGTCCCGATGGTAACCGAGCCGGTGTGAAATCCTCGCGGGGCCCGCTTGTTTTTCTGCAAGGCCCGCATTGATGGCATCCTGCCCCAGGAATTCAAACAGCCGGTTGTTCGCATGGTTGTCGCTGACGGCAAATACGGCCCTTATATCCCCGGCAAAGGTCTCCTCCAGGCTGTCCCCCTCGATGTAGTACCGCGTGTGGCGGTCCAGGCTGTCCAGCCGTGCGAGTTTCTCCAGGGCCAGGACAGCGATCGGGAACTTCACCGTGCTGGCCGGGTAATGGTATGTCTCCGCATCCACCCGGTAGTCGTAGGGCACCAGCCGGACGGAATCCCCGTTTCTGAATATTCGCGTATACCGCACCTGTACCTCAAATTTATCGGGGTCTGTCATCACCCGGGCGATGGCCGGGTCGTCGGCGGCCAGGATGGTTTCCAGCGGGTCCGTGTCCGCCTGCCCCCCGGGTCCCGCACAGCCCGATGCCAGCAGCAGGGCTGCCCAAATGAGTATTTGGAAGTGCCTTTTGATTTTTGACTTAATGCCCCTCATGTCACTGGCCCGCTACGGACTCCCCGGTTTCCGCAAATCGCTTGAAATCCTCCAGATACTTCTGGGATTGTTTCCTGAACGCCCCGGGCATCAGCCAGCCCATGAGTTTCATCCCGAAAGAGGAGAACTGGAACTCCGATTCGGAAATCCATTGGGACGTGTTCGCATCCACTTCTTTAAAATAATTCTTCTGGATATTGTGCACCCCTTTGGTGTCGTAGGTGGTGTGCATTTCATGGGGCGGGTTGTATTTGATAAGGGTTTCCACCATCACCAGGTGCCGTTTCCCCATCTGGTAGGCGAGTTCCATCTGCGCCCCTTCCTGACGCGGTTGCCCGGAGAGTTGTTTGTAAGACTCCAGGCCCCGTTGCCAGTGCTTCATGTTTTCCGGGTCGTCCAGCAAGGCAACCATACGATCCCTCGGGAGGTCTATGGTGATTTCGCAAGTGTATTTCATGGATGCGCTTTAAATCCCAAGGTACTAAAATTTACTGTTTTTGAAGTGCTGATAAAAATGTGTTAATCCGTCGGTGGCCGGTTTGCCCATGAGCCTGATATTCTTATTTTTGCCCGATGCGCAATGAGATACCCGCTACCCGTTTTACCTGGTCCTTCCCGGTGCTGGCTGTGGCCACAATGGTCCTTTGGGGTTGCGATTCCCTGTTCAACAAAGAAACCGAGAAGACGCCCCTGGCGCGGGTAGGCGAAGAAACCCTCTATCAAGAGGATATCGCCCCGCTGGTAGACCCCGGGCTGAACCCCTCGGACAGTGCCTCGTTTGTCAACAACCTGATCACCAGCTGGGCTACCGAACAACTCCTGATGCAAAAGGCGCGGATGAACCTGCCCGCCGGGCAGATCGAGGAATTCGAGGCCCTGATTTCCGAATACCGGGCGGATCTCTATACCCGGGCCTACAAGGAAGCCCTTGTGGCCCAGGAGGCCGATACGGTGGTGAGCCCCGGGGAATTGCAGGAATTCTATAACAATGAGAAGGAGAATTTCCGCCTCCAGGAGAAAATCGTGCAGTTGAGGTTTCTGGAACTGCCGCCCCAATTTATCAACCGGGATGAGGTCACCGAGCGCCTGAGGCGTTTTGATGCGGAAGACCAGCGCTTCCTGGATAGCGTGGGGGTGCAATTCCGCAAGCTGAATTTTAACGATTCCATTTGGGTGCCTGCCTCCCGCGTCATCGAGGAGATCCCGCCCCTGACCTTTGAAAATGAGGACGAATACTTAAAAAAATCACAATTTTTTGAACTCGAGGACGATGCCGGGGTATATTTGGCTGAAGTGCGGGACGTCATGGATGTGGATGCCATTGCCCCGTTATCCTATATCGAGCCGACGATCCGACAGGTGCTCCTCAACCGCAGGAAGCTGCGCTACCTCCGGCGACTTGAAAACGAGCTGATCGACGAAGCCATTCAACAAAATGAATTACAGATTTATGAAGCGAATGAATAGATGCGTTTGGATATTGTTATTTGCCCTGGGCCTCACAAACCTGCATGCGCAGGTCCGTGATTCCATCCCGGACACCCAGATAGAACCCCCGCAGGAAGAAGAAGCACCCCGGGAACTGGCATCCCTGGACCCGCCGGCCACTACCGGTGAGCGCAGGAAGCTCGACGGGATTGCCGCCGTGGTGGGGGATTACGTGATCCTGGACTCCGATGTGGAAAAAACGATGATCGACCTGAAGAACCAGGGGGCTACCGACGCAGAGATTAACGACTGCAGCTTGCTGGGCAAGTTGATGGAGGACCGCCTCTATGCGCACCAGGCCGTTCAGGACAGTATCCTGGTTTCCGACGACGAGGTCTACGCCCAGAGCGACCGCTACCTCCAGCAACTCGAACAGCGCCTCGGTTCCATGGAGAAATTGCTGCAATTCTACAACAAGGAATCTGCCGAGGACCTGCGCGAGGAACTCTTCCAGATCAACAAGCTGCAGATGCTCTCCCAGAAAATGCAGCAGAAAGTAGTGGGGGACATCAAAGTGACCCCCGAGGAAGTCCGGCAGTTTTTCCGGTCCATCCCGGAGGATGAAAAACCCGTATTCGGGGCCGAGCTGGAAATTGCCCAGATCGTCATCAAACCCGAGGTCCCTGAGGCCGAAAAACAAAAAGTCATCGACCAGTTGAACGCTATCAAGGCAGATGTGGAGGACAATGATGCGAACTTCCGCGTAAAAGCGATCCTTTACACGGAAGATGAAGCGTCCCGCACCAATGGCGGGATGTATACGATGACCCGGCAGACGCAGTTTGTCAAGGAATTCAAGGACGTGGCTTTCAGCTTGCGGGAAGGGGAGATCTCCGAACCATTTGAAACCCAGTTTGGCTTCCACATCCTGCTGGTGGAAAAGATTCGGGGGCAGGAGTTGGACGTCCGGCACATCCTCATCCGGCCGGAGGTTCCCCAGTCCGCCCTGGAGGAGGCCCGGAAAAAACTGGACACGATCCGCCAGCACGTGATGGATGGCAAGTACACCTTTGCCGAGGCTGCCCGGAATTTTTCGGATGAAAAGGAGACCAAATTCGAAGGGGGGCAGTTGCGCAACCCGGAGAATTTCGATACCCGTTTTGAACTGACGCGTATGGACCCGGCCCTTTACAACCAGGTCCGGAATCTGAAAGACAATGAAATATCGCGACCCATCCTGGAGGAAGATCCCCGGGGCGGCACGGCCAGCTATAAAATCCTGATGGTGACCAACCGCTATGACGAACACGAGGCGGATTTCTCCAGGGATTACCTGAAGATCCAGGAACTGGCCCTGCGCGACAAGCAGTTCCGCGCCATCACGGACTGGATCGGCGAACACATAGACGACACTTACATCAGCGTAAACGGGGAGTATCGCCAGTGCGACTTCTCGAATAACTGGCTAAAGCAGTAACATGTCGGACGTAGCTGCTATTGAACGGCTGGTTGAAAAGCACCAGGCGCTGAAAAAGGAAATTGCACGGGTCATCGTGGGCCAGGACCTGGTGATCGACCAGATCCTCTGGAGTATCTACACGGGGGGGCATTCCCTGCTGATCGGGGTGCCGGGGCTCGCCAAGACCCTCATGGTAAATACGATTGCCCAAACCCTGGGGCTGGATTTCAAGCGGATACAGTTTACGCCGGACCTGATGCCCAGCGACATACTCGGCAGCGAGGTGCTCGACCAGAACCGGAATTTTATCTTTGTGAAGGGCCCCGTTTTTGCCAATATCATCCTGGCGGATGAAATCAACCGGACGCCCCCCAAGACCCAGGCCGCCCTGCTCGAGGCCATGCAGGAACGGGCGGTGACCATTACCGGGAAACAGTACAAGCTGGACCAGCCTTACTTTGTGCTGGCCACCCAAAACCCCATCGAGCAGGAGGGGACCTACCCGCTGCCGGAAGCCCAGCTCGACCGGTTCATGTTTGCCATTGAGTTGAAATACCCGAGCGTGGAGGAGGAAATCACGGTGGTGCAGACAACCACGGACGACCGGACTACCGAGGTGCGTACCCTTTTCCAGGCCGATGAAATCCTGGAAGTACAGCACCTGATCCGCCGCATCCCCGTTCCCGACAACGTGGTCCGGTATGCCGTGGAACTCGTCCATAAGACCCGTCCCGGACAGCCCGGCGCATCCGAACTGGTGAACCAGTACCTGGACTGGGGTGCAGGCC
>CAXQQM010000283.1:0-9139 GCA_964226055.1 Robiginitalea sp.
TCAGACGTGTGCTCTTCCGATCTCCGGTGCGCTACTTTTCGTAGGCGTCTGCGTGTACCCTCGCAACCGCCCGGCCGGAAGGGTCGTTCATGTTGCGGAACGCTTCATCCCATTCCAGGGCGATCCGCGTGCTACAGGCTACCGAGGGCTCCTGGGGCACGCTTCGCGCGGCTGCATCGCTCGGGAAATGCGACTCAAAAATACTCCGGTAGTAATACTCCTCCTTGGAAGTTGGGGTCTGTATCGGGAAACGGAAATGGGCATTGGCCAATTGTTCGTCGCTGACAGCCTCCCCGACCACTTCCTTCAGCGTATCGATCCAGCTGTACCCCACCCCGTCGGAGAACTGCTCCTTTTGCCGCCAGGCAACGCTTTCGGGCAGGTAATCTTCAAAGGCCTTGCGGACCACCCATTTTTCCATTCGCTCCGGGGTGATCATTTTATCCTTCGGGTTCAGGCGCATGGCCACATCCATAAAGTCCTTGTCGAGGAAGGGCACCCGGCCCTCGATTCCCCAGGCGGCCAGGGATTTGTTGGCGCGCAGGCAATCGTACATGTGGAGCTTATCGAGTTTCCGTACGGTTTCCTCGTGGAAATCCCGTGGCCCGGGGGCCTTGTGGAAGTACAGGTATCCGCCGAAGAGCTCGTCGGCGCCTTCGCCAGACAACACCATCTTGATCCCCATCGATTTGATAACCCGTGCCATCAGGTACATGGGCGTGGAGGCGCGCACCGTGGTGATGTCGTAGGTCTCCAGGTGGTATATCACGTCCCGGACGGCATCCAGGCCTTCCTGGATGGTGAATTTGATCTCGTGGTGGACCGTGCCGATATGGTCGGCCACCTTGCGGGCTGCCGCCAGGTCCGGGGAGCCTTCCAGCCCGACGGAAAAGGAGTGCAACTGCGGCCACCAGGCATCGGCCTGGTCCCCGGATTCCACCCGTTTCTGGGCGTATTTCTTGGCGATAGCCGAGGTGACGGAAGAATCGAGACCCCCTGAAAGCAGCACCCCGTAGGGTACGTCGGACATCAGCTGCCGGTGTACGGCATCCTCCAGGGCCTTGCGCAGGACGGCGATATCCGTTGGGTTATCCTCCACAGCCTCGTAGTCCATCCAATCGCGGCTATACCACCGTTGGAAACCTTCCTGGTCGCTCAGCATATAGTGGCCCGGCGGAAACAACTCGATGCGCGTGCAGGTCCCCTCGAGTGCCTTCAGTTCGGAAGCCACATAAAAGGTACCGTGCTGATCCCAGCCGATGTAAAGCGGGATGATCCCCATATGGTCCCGGGCGATGAAATACCGGTCCTCCGTACTGTCGTACAGGGCGAAACCGAAAATGCCGTTTAATTCATCCAGGAAGGCCGGTCCTTGCTCCTGGTAGAGCGCCAGGATCACCTCGCAATCGGATGCGGTCCGGAAATCGTAAGTTCCTTCAAAGCGCTTGCGCAGGGATTGGTGGTTGTAAATTTCACCGTTTGCCGCGAGTACGATTTGGCCATCCGGGCTGTAAAGCGGTTGTTTTCCGGATGCCGGGTCGACGATCGCCAGGCGCTCATGGGCCAGGATGGCCGTATCCGACACGTGGATGCCATTCCAATCCGGGCCCCTGTGTCGCAGGACGCGTGACATTTCCAGCATTTGGGGCCGAAGGTCCTCGGCCGGTTGTTTTAAATCGAAGGCACATACAATTCCGCACATGGTAAAAATGTTTTATTGTGGAAGCAAAAATCAATTAAAAATTACTATTTATAAATATCGATAGCTTTATGTATTATAATCTACACTTATTAATACATTATTGATTTCGTTTTGAAGTTGTAATCTGGTAAAATCAAAAGGATTCGAAAAATGTGTAAGAAAAGTAAAATTTAACGACACTTTAAAAGAAATCCGGGCGAAAACCCACTAATTTTAACAGTCTCATTTAAACACAATCAACATGAAACGAATACTTACTCTATCCGCCGTGGTTCTCGCCATGGTTTGCACTACGAATTTACAGGCCCAGGAATTCCCTGGACTCGATAAAAGCCCGATGGACATCGCGCTGTACCCGAGCAGGGAACCCGGCAAGGTCGTCCGGGTTATCTACAGCCGCCCCCAACTCAAAGGACGCGCAATGGCCGATCTCGCTCCGGCTGGGAAGGTATGGCGCACCGGGGCCAATGAGAATACGGAGATTACATTCTACCAGGATGTGAATTTTGGCGGGAAGGATATTGCCGCAGGGACCTATTCCCTCTTTACCATCCCGGGAGACAATACCTGGACGGTTATCCTGAACAAAAACCTGAACCAATGGGGTTCCTACACGTATGAAGAAGGTGCCGACGTGGCGCGGATCGAAGTACCCGCCGCCTCGGACGCCAACTCCCTGGAACCATTTTCGATTGCATTCAAGGAAGTGGAAGACGGGGTACATATGGTCATGGGCTGGGACAAGACCCGCGTGGCCGTTCCGATCACCATGTAAGGCATGCGATTGCAATCCCGTTTCAGGGGAATGCATCGAACGAAAAAAAAAGCCGGCCCCGTATGGAGGCCGGCTTTTTTTGATTTCCCTGGCTATTGGACCCGCCGGGTCAATAGACTTTACGGCCGTCTAAAAAGGTGTTGATCACCTCGATATCCTTGAGTTGTTCAGGGGGCGCCTCCATCAAATCGCCGTTGAGGATCACGAAGTCCGCGCGTTTCCCGGCTTCGATACTGCCTTTTTCATCCTCCTCAAAATTCGAATAGGCCGCCCAGCGGGTCATGCCTTTCAGAGCTTGTTCCCGGGTAAGGGCATCCGCCATCTGGAAACCGCCCTGCGGATACCCGTCGGAATCCTTCCGCGTAACGGCGGCGTAAAAGGTCAGCATAGGGTTGACCCGTTCCACCGGGAAATCCGTTCCAAGGGCTACCCGTCCGGATGCCTCCAGCAATTGCTGAAAGGCATAGGCGCCTTTCATCCGCTCCGGGCCCACCCGGTCTTCGGCCCAGTACATGTCGCTGGTGGCATGTGTCGGTTGCACGGAAGGGAGGATTTTTTCACTGAAAAGGGCGATGTCGGCCGTATCGACGATTTGTGCGTGTTCCACTTTCCAGCGGGGGTCCGCCACGGTATCCAGGGCATTCCTATAGGCCCTCAAAACAGCGATATTCGCAGAGTCCCCGATGGCGTGCGTATTCATTTGGAATCCTGCTGCAGCAATCCGCTGGGCCAGGGAACCGAGTTCCTCCGAGGGGGTAATCATGGCGCCGAAATGCCCGGGCTGGTCCGAATAAGGTGCCTTCATGGCCGCACCCCGGGAACCCAGGGCCCCGTCCCCGTAGACCTTCACCGAGCGAACATTGAGTTTCGGGGTTTTATACACCCCCCGCTCCAGGTAGTAATCCAGATTTTCCGGGGTGTTGCTGATCATCGCGTACACTCGGATATCCAGGGTGCCGGCACGCTGCAGGCTATCGATCAATTCGATTTCGTAGCGGCTGAGGCCTGCATCGTTGACCGTAGTGAGGCCGTTTCGAAAACAAATCTCCTGGGCCTTTTCCAGGGCGCGGACCAGGGCATCCCGGCCCGGGGCCGGCCATTGCTCATACACCAGCCGCATCGGGCTGTCCACCAGCACCCCGGTGGGTTCCCCGCCTTCCAGGATCACCTCGCCACCCGGTACCCGGGTAGTTGCCGTGATACCGGCCATATCCAAAGCCTGCTGGTTCACCAGCAGGGCGTGTCCGTCAATACGAACCAGGGCAACGGGGATATCCGGGAAGAGGGAATCCAGGGCGGTTTTGTCCGGGAATTCCTTGACTTCCCAATCGTTCTGGTCCCATCCCCGGCCCATCAGGTATTCGGGCTGATGGGCCTGGTAGGCAGCCTGTAGGCTGTCCAGGATTTGTTCAAAACTCGTCGTGCCCACCAAATCGACGTTTTCCTCGTTCACACCCAGGTTCAGAAAATGGCAATGGGCGTCGATCAGGCCCGGGACAATCGTCCGCCCGTCGGCATTGAGCATCCAGGGGGCTACAAACGCTTCCCGGATGGAATCCGTACTGCCAACCCCTACAAAGCGACCGTTGCTGATGGCAAAGGCCTCCGCCCTTGAAAACGCGCTATCTACCGTATAGGCATTCGCATTGAATACGATCAGGTCTACTTCCTGCTGGCGTGTCTGGCAGCTCCCCAACAGCAATATCAGCGCAAGAAGCCAACCGGCGTGCAGGGATTGAATGGACAGTGAAATTCGGAACATGCGGAAACGGGGTTTTGTAATCATCAGGCAAAGAAAGTCTTTGGGTTTATGGAATAAATCGGTTTGCGGGAGTATCTGTTTGGGTGGCGCGGGTGGCGCGACTCAAATATACTTAATTCTGGCGTGCCGGGCCGGGGGCAGCAGAGCGGATCAGGAATTCCACGCGACGGTTCCTGCGGCGTTCGGTTTCCGTGGAATTTCCGGCCACGGGCCGGGTGGCCCCAAAGCCCGTCCAGCGGATACGGGCAGTATCCAGCCCAAGGCTTTCGAGGTACCTGGCCACAGCCTGGCAACGCCTCTCGGAGAGTAGCTGGTTATAAGCCGGTGCCCCCCTGGAATCCGTGTGCCCCCTGAGTTCCAGCGAAAAAGACGAATCCGTCTCAAGCTCTGCAAATACCCGCCGGAGGGCCTCCCTTCCCGCCTGTGTCAACTGGTGGGCATCGAATTCAAACAACAGGGATGGGAGTACGAGCAAACTGTCTTTCGGGATTTCCCCAACCATCGCTTCCCGACCTGCCGGGGCATTTCCCGGATAGGGCTCAAGAACCAGGCCGTCCAGGTAGTAATAGGCCCCCTTGTTGGACCGGCGGTTGGTCCGGAACGTACGGGTCCGGGCATTCGGCAGCAGGTTTCCGATAATCAGGTTGGCTTCCGTGCCCCGGGCGGTAAAGACCGTGTCCAGGTGCATCCAGTTCTCTGTATCGGCAAAGGAGGCGCTGGCCGCAACATCCAACTGGTGGGGCTGCATTTCCGGGTGTCCCAGCCAGTATCGGCGCGCCAGGTTTTTCTTGGTTCCCACACGCATTGGTTTTGCCGTAAAGAGGACATGCAGCGTATTGAGGGCAAAATCAGATCGCTCCGCCAGGCTCAGGGAAAATCGTAAACGGTACTGCCGGCCATCCTCCAGGGGTTCCGCCAGTTGCGCCTGCACGTACTCCCGGTAATCCCCCGGGGCATAGGCATAAAAGCCGGCGTATCCCTCCCCTTCCGCGGCTCGTTGCTCGCCATTGAAGTTTTCCGGGGTCCCCATATCCTCGCTGCACCGGTGGAAATAATCCGTCGACCCCTGGGTGGGGCAATCCCAGCCGATGATATCGGATTCAAAATTTCCGAGAAACCTTGGACACCGCCTGTACGCCTCAAAGCCCGGGTTGGGCAACAGGTTCTGGGCCCCGGCACTTGTAAAAACCAGGGCAAGAAAAAGGAAGAATACCCAAATATGGCGGCCATTTCCACGCATTGCCTGACAATCTTGAGAATCAAGATAGGAAATATCGGGAAACGGGTGGACCGCCTACAAATCGAATTTGTAGCTGACGCCCGCCAGGATCTGGAGCCCCTGTACCCGGAAGTTCGCCCACCGCTGGTACTGGTTCCCTGCCAGGTTGCTGCCCCGGGCGAAGATGGAGAGTTGCGGGTTGATGTGATAACCCACCCGGGCATTCGCATCGAAAAAACCGTCCAGGGTTAGCTGTTGGGCCGGGAACTGGTCCGGTGGCGTTGCCGGCTGCGCCCGGGATATGAAATCCTCCCGCTCGCCGACATAAAACAGGTTGGCCCCGAGGTACCAGCCCGAATCGTGCTGGTAGTCGAGGGTCAGGTTACCCTCCAGGTTCGGCAGGTTCCAGGCGGGGTTGTCGGTTTCCGTATCGTATTCGTACACCGAGGCATTCAGGCCCAGGCTGAAATTCCGGTTCACGCTGAACTGCAGTTCCCCGAAAACGCCCAGGGTACGTATATCGTCGTAGAAAACCCGGAAGGAGTTCCCGTAGATATATCCTTTTTCGTCATCCCGCGTTTCATTGATCGGGTTGAGGATAAACAGGGGTTTGAAATTTTCGGCGGCATACGACCCCTTGAGGTTGTAGCTAACTGACGGGGTGAGTTGCCCCTTGAGCCCCAGGTATGCCTCGTATTGCCGATCCGTCGGCTGGACGGCAAGCGTCGGGGAGACAAACGGGTTCACCCGGCTGAACTCGTAATAGGAATTCTGGTCGAGGCCGCCATCCACACCCCCATAGGCGATTACATTCTCCTCCAGGAGGTTGTAGGAAGCCTCCACGGACGGGTAGATATAAAAGTTGTTTTCGCTGTTCTCCAGGTCCAGGCCGGCGGTGATCCGGGCACCCAGGAACAATTTCAGGTCGTCGCGCAGCATCACCAGGCCGGGGCGTATCCCGGCAATCAGGTACTGGTAGTCGATTTCGGAGTCATTGATATACTGGCTTTGGGGGGCGTTCTCGAAGTGCCCGCCCAGGTAATCGACTTCCAGGTCCAGCCCAAAAGATTCCTCGGTGATGGGAAATTCAAAAGCCGAGGTGAATCGCAACCGGTTTTCGGCGGATTCCACGGCGTCCCAGAAACGACTGACCTGTAACCCCGCGTCCGTAAAATAGGTGTCCTCCATATGTACCTGTCCCTGCAGGCTCCCGCGGAAATAATCCTGGGTTTCATCGATGCCCTGTACGGAGGTTTCCCCCTCCTCCAGCAGCCCGGTGTCCACCCCGTACCAATTGTACCGGCGGTGTTCCATGCCGGCGGAGGCATTCCACTCCCAATCCCGATCGCGCTGCGAGTAGGTGACTTCCAGATCCGAATTGTAAAAATCCGTATCCAGGGGGGTTCCGTCGATGTCGCCCCGGGAAGACAGGTGGTTCAGGCCCACGTCAATCCGCTTGTTCCCCCGGTCGAAGTCCCGGCTGATGTAAAAATCCGCCAGGGCGTTATTGTAATTGCCTAGGCCCAGGGCCGCGTAACTGTTAAATAGTTTCTCGGGCGTCGCCCGCTCCACCGCAGCTGCCTGCCCCTTGGCCGGGGTGAATGTTGAAGCCACGGGAACCGAATGGATCTCGTATCGAACGGGCTTTTTCTGCAAGGCAATGGAGTCCTCCAGGCTGGGCAGCGTTTTGATCTTGCGCGCGTCAGATACGGTGGGCGTGTAGGAGCGCACTACGGTAACTGTTTCAGTCCCCAGGTCGTCGGTTTCTTCCTGCGCCCAACCTGGGGCGGTTATTAGCAGGGCCGCAATGAGGCCCGTAATTCGGATCAGTTTCATATACGTGTTCTTTCCTTAACGGTTTCCATCGGGGTTTACCGAGGCGTTGCGCCGGGCTTCCCGGGCTTTGACCTGGGAGAGTTCTGCCCGCGCTTCTTCCACAATATCCGGATAGGCCCCGAAATTGGAGATGACGTTTTCCAGGATATAGGTAGCCTGGAAGGCGTCCTCGAGTTGTTCAAAGTTTTTCGCCATCAGGATCAGGCCCCTGCCGCCCCATTCCTTGTAGGCTGCAAAATCCTTGGCCAGTCGCTGTACGGATTGGTTCGAGGCTTCGTAATCGCCGTCTTCCCGCTCAAAATACGCCTCGTAATAAAGCGCCTCGGCAGCAGCCCGCCCCGTGGCAATGGAGAGGACTTCGGCATAGGCTTGACGGGCTTTTTCCGTGTTCCCGGTTGCCCATGCGGACCGCGCAATCATCAGGCGCGCATCGCTGCGGATGCGGTCGTCCAGGGATGGGCTGGCCAGCACTTTTTCGGCATAGGCCAGGGTCCGGTCGTAAGCTTTTTGTTCAAAATAGCCCTTCATCAGGTTGGATTGGGCAAAGGTCCGGTTCTGGGGAATATCCGCCGTGGTCTCCAAACGCTCCAGGTAGGGCATGGCCGCAGCGTAGTCCCCGCGGGAGACCAGGATCTCGCATACCCGGGTCAGCGCCTGTTCGGCCCTTTCACCCCGTCCGGCATCCGCTACCACCTTAAAATGCGTCAGCGCCTTGTCCGCCTGCCCGCCTGCATAGGCAATCTGCCCGAGGTTGAAATGGGCAGCCACCCGGTTGGCCCCATTCGGGAATTGCTCCAGGTATTTTTCCAGGGCGCGGGCAGCAGCCGCGTCATTACCTTCTACGAGTTGTTTCTCAGCCGCCTCGTAACTGGCCGCCTCGAGTTCGCTGTCGGTTACCTCCACAAAATCGAGGCCACGCACCCAGGCTGCATACTGGTCTACCTGGCCCATGTCCACATAGATGAGTTTCGCGGTTGCCACCGCCTGCATCGCCTCCTGGGAGTTCGGGAATTGGTCGGCCACCTCCTTGAATACTGTCAGTGCCTGCTGGTTCTGCCCCCCGTTGTAATAGACCAGGCCTTTCCGCATTTTCGCGGCGGGTACCAGGCTGCTGCCCGGGTATTCCCGGATCAGGCGGTCGTAAGACGCGATGGCCTGGTTGTCGGTTCCCGATTGCACAAAGGAATTACCCAGCTCAAATAGCGCATCGTCTTTCAGGCTGGAATTCGGGAACCGGCCGATAAAGGTATCCAGGGCTTCGCGCTTGGTCTGTTCCTGCCCCAGGAAGCCGTAACTGATGGCTTTCTGGTAGGCGGCGTAATCCCTTTCGGGGCTTCCGGTGGCGAGCGCCTGGTCATAGGCTTCGATAGCCGGGCGGTACCGGCTGCTCACAAAGTAGCTGTCGCCCAGCCGCATCCATGCATCCGTTTTCCGCACCCCATCCGGAGCGGAACGGGCAAAGCGCTGGAAGTGCGTGGCGGCATTCCCGTAATCCCGTAATTTAAAATAGGTGTAACCCATCTGGTAATCCAGGTCGGCGAATTCCTCCAGGGAGGCTGCCGCCGAACTGGCGCGGAACTGGGCATACTGGGTGAGTGCCTGTTCAAAATTCCCCACGGCAAAGGCCGATTCGGCCTTCCAATATCGGGAACGGGCCGTATACCGGGGGTCCGCAGCGGCCTGTATGGCCTTCTCAAAGCTTTCAAGGGCTTCCGGGTAGGCTTCGGCAAGGAATTGTTCCACCCCGTAGAAAAACGCAACTTTCTGGTAGGTCGCTTCACTGGCATACCTCGGGTTCTTCTCAAGGAGTTCCATGGCGCCGCTGAAATTTTTGGAGGTGAGATC
>CAXQQM010000284.1:0-11204 GCA_964226055.1 Robiginitalea sp.
CACTTCGCATCGGTGTAATATAAGGGTAAATTTAACTTTGTTTACAATTTTATAATTTTCTTTAAACATTTTGTGTTTATGCTTTCGTAAATTTATTTAAACAAATTAAAAATTGCTAAACATGGGAAATTTTATTACCAACCTTCCGCTTGTGGCCCGAATGGCCGCAGACGATTATGTCGGCTTCACCTTTTTTGTCGGGTGCATGGCCATGATGGCCGCCTCGGCCTTTTTCTTTCTTTCGATGAACCAGTTTGACCGGAAATGGCGCACGTCCATCCTCGTTTCCGGGTTGATTACCTTTATCGCCGCTGTGCACTACTGGTACATGCGCGATTACTGGGCGGTCAACGTGGAATCCCCCACTTTTTTCCGCTACGTGGACTGGGTACTGACCGTGCCACTCATGTGCGTTGAATTTTTCCTGATCCTCAAAGTGGCGGGAGCCAAAAAGTCGCTGATGTGGAAACTCATCGCCCTTTCCGTAGTCATGCTGGTTACCGGATACTTCGGCGAAGCTGTCTACAGGGACCAGGCCTGGGTCTGGGGGCTCATTTCGGGAATCGCGTATTTTGCCATCGTGTATATCATCTGGCTGGGCGAGGCGAAAAAACTGGCCGAAGCCGCCGGGGGCGCCGTATTGAGCGCCCATAAGACGCTCTGCTGGTTCGTCCTGGTGGGATGGGCCATTTATCCACTGGGGTACATGGCCGGGACACCGGGATGGTATGAAGGCTGGTTCAGCGGTTTGAACATGGACGTCATCTACAATATCGGGGATGCCGTGAACAAGATCGGTTTCGGGCTGGTTGTGTACAACCTGGCCACACAGGCCGGAATCAGCCAGAAGGCCGCTGCATAATCCGCCGGTTATCCGAGTATTTACAAAAGGCCCCTGGAATCCAGGGGCTTTTTTCATGGCGCTTCGGGGCGGGTATCCCAAAAACTGCTACTTTTAATCCGGTAATCCGGTATATCCCGACTTAGAAATTATTGCGTATGCTCCGTATCCTTCGCAAAGCACGGCTCCAGGTCCTTCAGAACCGGAATTTCACCCGATATGCCATCTACGCCCTGGGCGAAGTTCTCCTGATTGTGATCGGTATCCTGATCGCCCTGTGGCTCAGCGATTTGAGCGAGGATTATAAAAAAAGGGAACGAGAACAGTTCTACCTGGCCGGATTGCAGGAGGAGTTTGAGCAAAGCCGGACCAAGCTGCAGGTCCTTATCAAGGTAAACCGGGATACCTACGTGAAGGCCCGCTCCATTGCCGAGGCCATCGCGCACGCCGATTCGGTTTTGAGCGATGCCGAGATGTCCCGGCTGCTCTTCCAGGCCTTCTCCGACGATTTTGCCTACAACCCCAACAATTCGCTCCTGCAGGAACTGCTCAGCGCGGGGCGGCTTGAAATCCTTTCCAACGCCGAGCTCAGGAAGCGTTTGACTTCATGGAATTCACGGATCGAACGCATCCGCCAACAGGAAACCTCCCTGAGGGAACAACGCTACCGGGTACTGGATGTAGCCCGGAGTGGAACTGGCAGTATCCGGCGCATTCTGGAGGAGAACGGCCTGGCCGAAGGACTATTGGGCATGACGCCCAGCCCTGACCCGGGTACCAACCTGCCCCTGCTCGAATCGAGGCAATTCGAAAACAATGTCCTGATTTTTATCCTGACGGCCGTCTACACCGAGCAGATGCACTACCAGCCGCTGCTCGAAGAAATTCAGAAAATCCTGTCGCTGATTGATCAGGACCTGGAATAACCCTTTTCGCACCAGCCCCGGGCTTAAACCCTTTCGCTCCAGCCCTGGGAATCGCCACGCCCCCCGGGGAAACACTACGGGAAACGCTCTGGCAACTGCCTTTAGGCTGGGTTGGATTCCCCCGGCTTACATACGCTCCGGGACTTCGATGCCCAGCAACCCGCAGCCGCGGGCTACCACCCGGCCCACTTCCCCGGTGAGTTGGATGCGGAAATTCCGGTGGGTGGCATCTTCTTCGCCCAGGATGGAAACCTGCTGGTAGAGCGAGTTGAAATTCTTAACCAGGTCGTACGTGTAGTTGGCTATCAGGGCGGGACTGTACTGTTCTGCCGCCTGGCGGACCACTTCGGGGAATTCCAGTAAATCCTTTAATAATTGTTTTTCCTTTTCGTGCAGGCTGAGTGAAAGCAGGTCCTTGTCCGGTACCGCATAGCCGTCGCCCGCCTTGCGAAGGATGGAACGGATCCGCGCGTAGGTATACTGGATGAAGGGACCGGTGTTCCCCTGGAAGTCCACGGACTCCTCGGGGTTGAAAAGGATGCGCTTTTTGGGGTCCACGCGAAGGATAAAATATTTGAGGGCCCCCAGCCCAATCTGGTGGTACAGGGCAGATTTCTCCTCGGCGGTGTATCCGTCCAGTTTTCCCATTTCCTCCCCGATGGATTCGGCCGTGGCAGCCATCTCCCGCATCAGGTCGTCCGCATCCACTACGGTACCTTCCCGGCTCTTCATCTTGCCGCCGGGCAGGTCTACCATGCCGTAGCTCAGGTGGTAGAGGTGTTCGGCCCAGGCAAAACCGAGCTTTTTGAGGATCAAAAACAACACCTTGAAGTGGTAGTCCTGTTCGTTCCCCACCGTATAGACCATGCCGGTAATATCCGGGTAATCCCGGAATCGCTGGATGGCCGTACCGATATCCTGGGTCATATAAACAGCCGTCCCGTCGGCGCGGAGCACAATCTTTTCATCCAG
This sequence comes from Robiginitalea sp., assembly GCA_964226055.1. GTDB lineage: Bacteria > Bacteroidota > Bacteroidia > Flavobacteriales > Flavobacteriaceae > Robiginitalea. The sequence continues at coordinate 2,740 of CAXQQM010000284.1, forward strand.
GCCCTCATCGGTCAGGTCGATCCAGACGCTGCTGTCTTCCTTTTTGTAAAACACGCCTTTCTCCAGGCCGTCCGCCACGACATCCTTGCCGAGCAGGTAGGTATCGCTTTCGTAATAGAGCTTGTCGAAGTCGACCCCCAAGTCCCGGTAGGTCGCTTCAAAACCTTCGTACACCCATCCGTTCATCTTCCGCCAGAGGTCCACAACCTCCGGGTCGCCTGCCTCCCAGCGCCTCAGTAAATCTTGGGCTTCCAGCAGGATGGGCGCCGATTTGGCGGCTTCCTTTTCATCCATCCCCCCGGCGGTCAATTCGGCGATTTCCTCCTTATAGGCCTTGTCAAAAGCCACGTAGTAATTCCCCACGAGTTTGTCTCCCTTCAGGCCCGCCTGGGCCGGGGTCTCCCCGTTTCCAAAGCGTTGCCAGGCCAGCATGCTCTTGCAGATATGGATCCCCCGGTCGTTGATGATCTGGGTTTTATAGACCTTATACCCTGCGGCTTTCAGGATTTCGGCCACCGAATACCCGAGCAGGTTGTTGCGAATATGCCCCAGGTGCAGTGGTTTGTTGGTATTGGGCGAGGAGTACTCCACCAGGATGGAACCCCGCCGCTCACCCGTATGCAAACCGTAATCCGCATCTGCCCGCAGCCGGGTAAAGAATTCCAGGTACCAGGTATCGTCGATTACCAGGTTTAGAAAGCCCTTGATAACGTTATAACCGCTGACCTCTTCCAGGTTTTCGGCCAGGTAAGCCCCGATGGCCTCGCCGATGGCTGCAGGGTTCCCCTTGACCTGCCGCAGCATGGGAAAAACCACCACAGTGATATCCCCCTCGAATTCCTTGCGGGTCGGTTGGAGTTCCACGGTTTCGAGGTCGACCCCGAATTCCCTGGAAACCGCCTGTCGTACGCCCCGGGTCAATACGCTTTCCAACGCCATATTACTTTGCTTTGAGGGGGCAAAATTACACATTTCCGCCGGGTTTCCCCGCCCCGCCCGATTTGGTTATCTTTAGGGTAAAACAACGCTATGGAAATCTTTGCCCATGCTGGTTAACGTCTCTTACACGAACCGGGAACTCGACCGGCGGATTGAAGAACTCGTCGGGAAGCCTTTTCCGCTGAAACAACGCTGGGCCATGAACGGCATCGGGTCGCCGAAACTGATCATCCGGGAAGCCAGCGTAGAGATACGCAACCTGTTGCTGTTGGACAACAACCGGGATTCCTGCAATATCGAAATGCGCCCCGGCGGCATCATCCTGAGGTTCCGGTCCCTGCTCGAGACTTTCGGGCTGGTCATCCCCTATTACAAACTCACCCTGTACAAAGGCGACCTGGGGGTATACACGGTTCATTCCGACCACCATTTTGTCCGGGTGGAAGCCGACACCAAAGCCGTCCAGAAATTTTTTGTGAAATTGCTCGGATACAAGGCGGACCAACAGCCGCCTGCCCCGCCCGGGCATCCGGAACAACACAACCCCGACTCATGAGGATCCTGCTCACCGGTGCCAACGGGTACATCGGCATGCGGTTGTTGCCTCAACTGCTGGAGGCGGGACACCAGGTGGTCTGTGCCGTCCGGGACAAGAACCGGCTCTCGGTGGACGAGGATATCCTGGACCGCATCGAAATCGTCGAAATCGACTTTTTGAAAGACCCGGAGCCCGAACGCCTCAGCGGTAAGCTCGATGCCGCGTATTACCTGATCCATTCCATGAGCACCTCCACGGGTGATTTTGATAAGAAAGAGGCACAGGCCGCACGGAACTTTAATAGCTATATGGAGTCGGCCCGGCCGACCCAGGTAATCTACCTGAGCGGCATCGTCAATAACGAAGAGCTCTCCAAACACCTCAGCTCCCGCAAACGGGTAGAGGATATCCTATATACGGGGCCGTTTCAGCTCACAGTCCTCCGGGCAGGCATCATCGTCGGTTCCGGCAGCGCATCCTTTGAGATCATCCGGGACCTCTGCGAAAAACTACCCGTAATGATCACCCCCAAATGGGTGCTGACCAAAACCCAGCCCATCGCCATCCGGGACGTGATCCGTTTCCTGACCGGGGTTCTCGGGCGAAGCGAGACATTTGACCAATCCTTCGACATCGCCGGGCCGGATGTGCTCTCCTACAAGGAAATGCTCCAGGGATATGCCAGGGTACGCGGTTTCCGGAACTGGATTTTCACCGTACCCGTAATGACCCCCAAACTCTCGTCTTACTGGCTGTACTTTGTCACCTCCACCTCGTACAAACTCGCCGTAAACCTCGTGGACAGCATGAAGATGGAAGTGGTGGCCCGCGACAGCAAACTCCAGGATATCCTGGGCATCGAAACCATTTCCTACCAGCAGGCCATCGACCTGGCTTTCAAGAAAATCGAGCAGAACCTGGTGGTGAGCAGCTGGAAGGACAGCATGGTCAGCGGCCGTTTTAATCAACAGCTTGAAAAATACATCCAGGTCCCGAAATACGGGGTGCTGACGGACAACAAAAAAATCCGGGTCACCGACCGGGAGGCCGTCCTGGAAAATATTTGGAAAATCGGGGGGGAAACCGGGTGGTACTACATGAACTGGCTGTGGAAAATCCGCGGGCTGCTGGATAAACTGGGCGGGGGTGTCGGACTACGAAGAGGGCGGACCCACCCGGACAAAATCTACACGGGCGATTCCCTGGATTTCTGGCGGGTCCTGCTGGCCGACCGCGAAAAGGGGCGCCTGCTGCTTTTTGCCGAGATGAAACTACCCGGTGAGGCCTGGCTGGAGTTCCGCATCGATTCGGACAACTACCTGCACCAGAATGCCACATTCCGGCCGAGGGGCTTGAAAGGTCGGCTCTACTGGTACAGCATCCTGCCGTTCCACTATTTTATTTTCGGGGGGATGATCCGCAATATCGCCAAAACCGACTGACCCGGCAGGTATTATTCCCCTTCCCTGGGGAGGAATACCTCTGCAATCATACAACGCGCACTGCCGCCCCCGCAGGTCTCGATGGTATCCAGCGGGCTGGAAACGATGCGCGAGGATTTTTCGATGGCCCGGACCTGTGACGGTGTAAGGGACTGGCGCGCGCCTTCGCTCATTACCAGGAGCCGTTCCCCTTGCTTATTCCGGAGTTGCAGCATATTCCCGGCAAAAGCGTGGACCTGCGCCTCGGTGATCTCAATGATCTCCTTCCCGTCCATCCGCAACTGGTCAGCCACGAGTTTGCGCTCTTTCCGGTTGTCAATGGCATCCAGGCAAATTACGGCAAATTCCTCTGCCACGCACATCATCACATTGGTGTGGTAAATGGGTTTTCGCTGCCCGTCCACAGATTGATAGGCCGTAAAGACCACGGGCAGCAGCTCGAAATCCTCGCAGAATTCTATCAGCAACCCCTCGTCGGCACGCTCTGACAAAGCGCAGTACGCCTTCATATTCTCCCGGTCCAGGACCACGCTCCCGGTGGCTTCCAAAAACACCTCGTCCGCTTCGGCTGCCGTGTAATCCACCACTTCCGTAATCCGGAAGCCTGCCTCTTCGAGCCGGTCCAGCAAATCTTCCCGCCGCTCGCGCCTGCGGTTTACCGCAAACATCGGGTAGATAACTACCATCCCGCCCTTGTGGAAGGAAATCCAGTTGTTTGGGAAAATGGAATCCGGCGTATCCGTTTCCAGGCGGTCCTCCACCACCAGGACGGAGACGCCTTCCGCTTCCAGCACACGGACAAACGCATCGAATTCCGCCTGGGCGCGCCGGTTGATTTCCGCATCGCTCAGGCTCAGGTCTTCCTGGAAGAAATTATTGACAGCCGTTTGTTCGTTCATCCGGAACTGCACGGGGCGAATCATCAATATAGAATCGGTAATCTGCATATGGGGAACGTGAATAATTTTAGATTTCGAGGTTTGGATCTGAGGGGTTGTCCTATGGAATCCGGGACCAAAATTAGCCAATTCCACGGCCAAAATCGAGAAGATTCACCCACTTTATTTTGAGGAATCCGGCCGCATCCCGACCGCGACTTTTTTCCTACTCCCGTTCCAGGGGCAAGGTACTGCAGCGCAGGAGCCCCCCCTGTTTCCCGACTTCGTTATAGGGAATGGTTTCCACCTGGAGGCCCCGGGATTCCAGCCAGGCATTCAGGCGGGTAAAACCCTGCTCGCTTACCACCACCTCCGGGGAAATAGAAAACACATTGCTGAACATCCGGTACATCTCCTCGGTGGTGATCTCAAAGACGTTGTCCGCCCCGAAATAGCTGCGCAACCACTGGTAGTCCCGGGCGTGGATAAAACTCTCCTTGTGCAGGATCGCCAGGTTGTGGCCCACGGGCTGGAAGCAACAGTCCAGGTGGAGCGCATTCAACCGGGGGTCCGTATTGTGCTTGCGGAGTTCAAACGACCGGACCTCGCGGTTTGGGAACGCCTCCCGGAGGTAATCGACGGCTTCCCGGTTGGTACGGGCGGTGATGTAGCCGGGGTAATCCCCTGCCGTGTAAGTTCCCACAAAGAGGAATTCCTTCCAGGGCATCACGTCCCCGCCCTCCACGTGCACCTCCTCCGGGGGCACCAACAACTGGCCGGGGCCGAGTTTATCGAGCACGTGGACAATGGCTTCAAATTCCCGCTCCCGTTCGGGCAGAATATTGGCTTCGACCATTTTATCGTCCACCACAAAGGCGATATCCCGGGAAAAGATCTGGTTGCAACCGGGGATATTCTCAGGCCGGAAAACCTGGACCCCGTGCTTTTGGAGTACCGCTTCGAATCCATCCATTTCCCGGACCATATCCGCCTTCTCGGGGTAGGTCCCCGAGAGGATGTGCTGCAGGGATTTGGGGTCATAGGCTTCCGACGGGTCGGGTACCGGGCCGCTGTCTGCGGCGGTCCCAAGCACTACTGCGCGGAGCCGGGATGTTTCGTCCTCAATATTCAGGTTGAGCATATATTGAACTGCTAATGGATACAACGAGGGGCCGCGTAATGAGGCCCCCCGGATTCAAAAATATATTGGTTTAACGCTTGTCCAGCGACTTGAAAGGCCGATGGTTCTCCCCGATATACACCTGGCGCGGGCGTCCGATCGGCTCCCCCTTCCGGCGCATTTCACGCCATTGGGCGATCCATCCGGGCAGGCGGCCAAGGGCAAACATCACGGTGAACATCTCCACCGGGATTCCCAATGCCCTGTAGATGATCCCCGAGTAAAAGTCCACATTCGGGTAGAGCTTCCGCTTGACGAAGTAATCGTCTTCCAGGGCTTCCTTCTCCAGGCCTTTGGCGATATCCAGGATGGGGTCTTCCATGCCCAGGTCGCTCAGTACTTCATCCGCCGCTTTCTTGATGATCCGGGCCCGCGGGTCAAAATTCTTGTACACCCGGTGGCCGAAGCCCATCAGGCGGAACGGATCCTTTTTATCCTTGGCCTTGGCCATGTAGCGCTTCGTATCCCCCCCATCGGCTTCAATGGCCTGGAGCATCTCCAGGACCGCCTGGTTGGCGCCCCCGTGCAACGGCCCCCAGAGCGCGGAAATCCCGGCGGAAATGGAGGCAAACAGGCCGGCATGGGATGAACCCACGATCCGGACCGTGGAGGTGGAGCAATTTTGTTCGTGGTCCGCATGGAGGATCAACAGCTTGTCCAGGGCTTCGATGACCACCTCGTTCTTTTTGTATTCCTGGTTGGGTCTCTTGAACATCATCTTGTGGATGTTCTCCACATACCCGAGGGAATCGTCCCCGTAATCCAGGGGCAGCCCCATTTTTTTCCGGTGGGTCCAGGCTACCAGGACCGGGAACTTGGCCAGCAGGCGGACAATGGCATGGTACATGTCCTCTTTGGAGGAGACGTTGACAGACGAAGGATTGAAAGCGATCAGGGCGCTGGTCAGGGAGGATATTACCCCCATCGGGTGGGCGGACTTCGGGAAGCCGTCGAGGATTTTTTTCATTTCCTCATCCACATGGGATTCCGCCTTGATGTCCTTGTGGAACTTTTCGAGCTCCTCCTTGTCCGGGAGTTCCCCGAATATCAGCAGGTAAGCGACTTCCAGGAAATCGGCTTTTTCGGCGAGCTCTTCGATGGAATACCCCCGGTAGCGCAAAATGCCTTTCTCCCCGTCCAGGAATGTGATGGCGCTTTCGCAGGAACCCGTATTCTTGAATCCCGGATCCAGGGTGATAACCCCCGAGGCCGCCCGGAGGGTTTTGATATCGATGGCTACTTCATTTTCCGTGCCTTCCACCACAGGGAATTCATAAGATTTCCCATGGATTGAAATACTCGCTTTGTCTGACATGTGTTCGGTTTAAATTTTTTGTATGCAGGTCCCGTAAAACTACGAAAAAGCGCTCTTTTTAACAATCAGGAAGCACCGTTTTATGCTATCCTTAACGGGGCTTGCGGGACTTTTTACCCGGTAGCTGGATTTGGTAGAGGCTCCGGTAGTAGGAGTCTACGGAATCCGCCCATGTAAAGCGGACTTCCCGGGCGTTCTCCCGGATGGTTTCCCAGGCTGCCGGGTCCTGCCGGTAAAGGTCCAGGACCTCATTGAAAACCGTCTCCAGGTTGGACACCTTCTCGCCGAACGACTCCCCATCAAAGAGGAAGCCGGTATCCATGTGCCGAATCGTATCCCTCAGGCCTCCCGTAGCGTGGGCCAGCACGGGGTTGCCGTTGCGCATGGCCAGCATCTGGCTGATCCCGCAGGGTTCAAAAAGGCTAGGCATCAGGTAAAGGTCTGATTCCAGGTAAATCGAATCGATCAGGTCCTCGGACTGCCCGTTGGTAAAAATAAAGTTCGGGTGTTTATAGCTCATTCCACGGAAGAGTTCCTCATAAACCGGGTCGCCTGTACCCAGCAGCATAAATACCCCATCCACGGCCGCCAGCTTGCCCAAGAGGTTTTCCAGGCAGTCCGGGCGCTGTTTGAAGAAGTAGAATTTCTGTTCTGTGAGCCGGGCGACACTCGAACAGATGAACGCGGGGGGCGTATCCATCAACCGGACCACCTTCTCCCCGGTGTGGGCCAGGAAATCTGCCTTGTATTTCTTGGATTCCTCCTGGAGCCAGCCAAAGAGCGCCCGGATGGTATTCGGGAATAGACGCCCGCGTTCCGCACTGCGGATATTGTCGTAGTTACAGCCGTTCAGAATCCCAAAAAGCCGCTGTTCCTTCCGGGCCCTGACCAGATCCGATTCCAGGCCTTCACCCCCGATAAACTCAGGCGGGGAGCTCGGCTTCTGGATATCCTTCATATAAGACGGGGAAACCGTATGCACGGCATCTGCCAGCCGGATACCGACAGCCATCAGGTTGATGCAATCCGGGTAACGGGCATCACTCAACCCTTCTTCCCGGTACGGGACTCCGGGAAACAAAGCTTCCAGGGAAGAGGGATTGTCTGCAAAGGGCCGGATCCCCTGGATGGCCAGGTTGTGGATGGTGTAGACAAAACGGATATCCGCCAGGGCCCGGAACTCCGGGTGGAACTCCCTGAGGTACAGGAGCAGGCTCGTATGCCAGTCGTGCAGGTGGACCACATCCAGATCGCCAAAAGCCCCTGCCCGAATGGCCCCTGCAACCCCTGCGCAAAAAATCCCAAATTTGATGAAGTCCGTATAAAACGGTTCTTCCGGGTCATTGTGGTAAAGGTGTGCAATATCCCCGGAGGTAATTTCCGGATGATGCAGGGCGTAATGCGCAATACCCGGTAGTTCTTTCTTCCCCGGCACGCGGTAAAGCGACAGCTCGTAGCGACGCCCGCCGATGGGGACCTCGAACTCCAGCAGCAGGGTGCCGTCCCGGTGCAGCCGGCCGTAGGCGGGTACCACCACGTGCGCCTGATCGCCCCGGACGGCCAGTTGCCGCGGCACGTCCCGGACCACATCCCCCATGCCCCCGGCCTTGCAGGCGGGTATCCCGTCGTTCTCGGCAGCCACAAACAAAAATCGGTTCATCCTCTGAGTATTCGCACCACACGCAATCGGCGGATCTGCCAATTGCCATTCAGCGCTTTCAATTCATTAAAAAAGGGCCGCGATAACACTACCGGGCCCTTTACCTATTCGTATTTCTACCGGCTTAAGACGTTACCTTAAAGGCATCCGAACCCGGGTAATAGGCCACACTCCCCAGTTCTTCCTCAATGCGGAGGAGCTGGTTGTACTTGGCCATCCGGTCGCTCCGGGAAGCCGAACCGGTTTTGATCTGCCCGGTGTTCAGGGCCACGGCCAGGTCGGCAATGGTGTTGTCTTCCGTTTCCCCGCTGCGATGCGACATCACCGAGGTATACCCGGCGTTTTTAGCCATGTTCACGGCGGCAATGGTTTCGCTCAGGGTACCGATCTGGTTTACCTTGATAAGGATGGAATTGGCGATTCCCTCGTCGATACCCCGGGAGAGGCGCTCCACATTAGTGACGAACAAATCGTCCCCCACGAGCTGGACGGTATTGCCGACTTTCTCGGTAA
>CAXQQM010000285.1:0-7559 GCA_964226055.1 Robiginitalea sp.
CCCTTTTTCAGCTTGGAATTACTGGTGGAACTCAACCCCAGCAAGGTCAGCAACAAGGCCAGGATGGTAGCCGAGGCCAGGACGATGGTATTGCAGAGTACATTTAACCCTGACAGGGAATTCTTGATCAGGATTTTGGCCTCGTATCCGCTCAGGCTCCCCAACAGAACGGAACCCACAAAGATGAAAAACAGGGAAAACAAGCCTCCCCAGATAGCGCGTTTGGTATATCGTGATAAAGTCATTTCAATTGCTTTTATTCAACGCCATTTAATCCAGTTATGCAGGAATTCCTGGATAGCTTCAGACGCACCCATGGGAACCCGCAACATCCGGAAAACAATGAGGAGTAGCCCAATGGCGGTTGCCGCATGACGAAACTTGCCGAACTTTGCAGTAAACCATAAAAACAGACCCAGATAAATCAATTCCGTACTTGCCAATACAATAATCGGTTTAAAATTTTCAGGTGCCAGGATGCGCCGCCAAAAGATAATCATGCCGCGTCCGAGGGCCGGGGGCATCATATAAAATGCCCCGGCGATCAGCCACCAGGAATGCTCGTGAATTTCTTTGCGGTGCAGGATGCTCTTTAAGATGGCGTAACCGAAGGCGATCATTGAGACGGCTTCGATAATCAACGTCCCATAGTAGAAAGAAACCGGCGGGCCGGGTCGGGCCGGGTCATATGCTTCCGCAAGCTTCAGGGGGACATCCAATAGGCTCAATCCGGTAAAAATCACACCCCCCGCCAGGACAAACCCAATGATGCCGAATGTCCTGTGCCTGTTCACATTTCGTTTGGAAATTAAATACGGCTGTACAATCAGCAACAGGTACCATGCAGTCACAAGCCAGTAGTGGAAGTGTATTTCCCATGACTGGGAAGTAAAACGCGGCCAATAGTAGTAGAATATACTGATTTGGACAATCGCAAACAGGCCGATCATCCATACGTACAGATTCTTATATCTTTCCATCGCTACAAATGGTATGTCCGGCGCATTTTTATGCAAGGCCCCGTTTCTCTATGAGAAATTTAACAAAGATCCGGGAATAATCCTGCTCCTGACACCCTTTACTTTTCATTTAGGGCTCCTCATCCGACCCCGAAAACAGCGAAAGCCAGGCATCCCGGTTCCTGTAGGGGGTAAAGGCTTCGTTGGCCTCGAGCGCTTCCCGGTTCGTAAAACCAAGGCTCAGGACTTTTTGCAGGGATCTGAAGACCCCTTCATCCCGGCCCAACCGGGCGTAATCCCCGGCCAACAGGATCCAGGCATAGGGCCGGTCGGGGAAAGCGATTGTCAGCAACCGACTCAACTTCAGGGATTGGTCGTATTTGCCTTCTGTCCGGAGGGCATTGGCGCGTTCAATGCAATTGGCAAAAACAAAGCCTTCCACACGATCCCGCATGTCGGCAATTAGCGGGACAGTATCCGCATCGTACTTCTTCCGAAACCGGCCCCAGGCAGCTTCCCATTTGCCATACCCCTTGTCGCTGTCCCGCCGCAGGATGTCTTCCGCCAAACCCCGGAATCGGGTGGTCCAGGCTTCTTCCTCCCCGGCAAGACCCTCCATGCGATTTTCCAATTCCCTGTATGTTTCAGAATCCCGGATTTCATCAATGGCCCCGGGAATGGAATCCAGGGCATAGCGGCTGGCATAAAGCTCCTGAATATCCCGGTATTCCCGAAGGGCATCCATCAATCGGCCTGAGCGTTTGTAGTCCCGGGCAGCCTGAAGGGCGCGCTCCAAACCGGCATCGATCCGGGATTTTTTTAGCGGCATCCCTTTTTGGGCATGCCCGGCCTGCATTATCCAGTCCATGGCCCGGAGGAGCTCTCCCGGGTCCGGCCACCGGTGCCCACCCTCAAATGTGATCCGTTTGTTTTCGATCGCCAACCGGTCGAGCCACTCCTCCGCATAACCCATTTCCAGAAAATTCATATCCTGGTAGCCGATGACCCCCACATAGAGAAAATCGGCGCCTGGAGGGGGGATATACCCTGCTGCACTGTCAAAAGCGGCACCGCACCCGATGACGCCGGCAATTTGCCCGGTTAGGATAGCCACAGAAGCCGCCAGGCGGGACCCCCCGCTGAACCCCGATAGAAAAACCCGCTCACCGTCGATGGTGTAAGTGTTGAATATTTCTGAAAAAAGACGGTTTACAATGTCAAAATTCCGCTCGTAGGGCCCGTTTCTGGAATCGTTGGACCCCACAAGCAGCATCCCGTGGGCCTCCGCCATTTCCTGGAAGGTTTCAACGGCGAGGGCACCCCGGGCTGCCGGATCGAAGACGAAAAGTACCGGGAGCGGCTGGTTGGGGGCTGCCGATTCGGCCAGGTAGGCCGCGTAGCTTTCCGATTGGTCCGGGCCGTACGCGATCTTCGACACCAATTGGCCCGGGGGAAGTACGGCGGTGTGAGACTGGCCTGATGGAGGGCTATCCGCAACCTCCCCGGAATTTGAGGGAGATTCCGGCCTGCCGGGATTGCCCTGGGCCAAAGCTGCCGTATCACCCCCGATCCAGAGGGAGAGCATACAACCTGCCAGGACGTGGACCAATATCCTGCCCCGCCCGGAAAATACTGCACACCCGTCCGGCCAACTCATAATACCCAGTTAATTAAACAACATGGGCGCAAACTCCGAAAGGTAGATCCGCCAGTTCGTCCAGGTATGCCCCCCGGGGCTTTCCCTGTAAACGTATTCAAAGTCCAGTTCGTCCAGCTTCTCCCTCATGGTCACCACGCTTTCATACAGGAAATCGTCCTTTCCGCAGGCAATCCAGTACAATTCCGGGTCGGCCGCAGCAAGCGCTTTGATTTGCTGCTCCCTTTTTGAGTGGTCGATCTCGATCCCGAATCGGCTCAGGTCGGCAAACCCCATGCTCATTACCCCGATGTAATCAAACATCCCCGGGTTTTCAAAAGTGGTATTCATCGTTTGCAACCCGCCCATGGAAAGGCCGGTAAGCGCCCGGTTTTCCTTACCCGTCTTTACCTGGTAATTCGCTTCGATATAGGGGATCACATCGCTCACCAGGCTCTTTTCAAACAACATGCTCGCCATACCTCCGATACCCTGGGGTTCGGAATCCAAGTTCGGGCTGACGGTAAAGGCGGCCGCCTGTTCCGGATTCCCATTGGTCATTACCACCAGCATGGGTTTGGCCTTGCCGGCATTGATCAGGTTGTCCAGGATGTTCTGGGCCGCCCCCAGGGTGGGCCAGGCTTCCTCATCCCCTCCTCCTCCGTGGAGCAGGTAGAGCACCGGGAAATTTTCGTTGCTTTCCGCATACCCGGGCGGGGTGTAAACAAACATCCGCCGGGTCAGGCCCAGGGTGGGCGACTCATACCAGACCTGGTGCACGCTGCCCTTGGGCCCGGTTTTTGCCCAGTAAAGGTCTGAGGCTTCTCCGGGCACGTAAAGCACACTGGCCGTACTGAAGCGGCCATCCCGTACGATGTTCTTGTTGGCAGGATCCAGGGTACGCACCCCGTCCACCATATAGGCATAGGCGTACAATTCGGGTTCCATGGCTGGGACGGTCACGGTCCAAATGCCGTCCTGTCCCTTTTCCAGGGGGGTCATTTCCTGGGCAAAGCCTCCCTCGGGGGTAGGGGCTGCGGGCATCCAGTTCCCGCTAAGTTGGACCTCAGCTGCCTGGGGTGCCGCAATCCGGAAAGTCACCGAGTTGTCAGCAGCCAATTCCGGGGAGACCACCGGGGCAGCCTGTGAAATCTCCTGTCCACTCGCCAGAAAGGAAATCAGGAATGCCAGCGCAAACACGCCGTTGCGCGAAATCCCCTTTGCCAAACCCGAAAGCGATAATTTTCGTCGGGTAGATGCTACGATCATTTTCATAATTTGTTCGATTAACTTGTTCATCCTGTCAAGATACGGATTAACCGGATGCGCATCAAAGCGTATTTCTGCCGGGCCACTCCCCAAAACTTTTTTATACCTTACCCGGAGAAACATCAAAGAAAAAACATGAAGCTAGACCTGGATTTCACCCGCTCCCAATTCCCGGCGTTCTCCCAACCCGGGCTGAAAGGCTGGGCCTTCTTTGAAAATGCCGGGGGCTCCTACCCGTGCCGGCAGGTGGTAGACCGGTTAACGCGGTTCTATACCGGGAATAAGGTACAGCCCTACTATCCCTATCCTGCCTCCACCCGGGCCGGCCAGTTGATGGACGAGGCCTACCGGCGAATCGCCGAATACCTGGGTGCTGACGAACTGGAGGTCCACTTTGGCCCCTCCACCACCCAGAACGTTTATGTATTGGCCAATGCGCTGCGCCCGCTGTGGAACGACGGGGATGAAATCATCGTATCCTGCCAGGACCACGAGGCAAATGCCGGTGCCTGGCGACGGCTGGAGGAGCGCGGCCTGAACATCGTGGAATGGCATGTGGACCCGGTTTCCGGGGTCCTCGACCCGGAGGTGCTCAGCCGCTTGTTTACTGACAAGACCCGGATGGTAGCCTACCCCCACTGTTCCAATGTTATCGGCCATGTCAACCCGGTACGGAAGATCTCCGAAATGGCTCGAAGCCGCGGGGCACTCACCGTGGTGGACGGGGTTGGTTGGGCCCCCCACGAGATCCCGGATGTGCAGGGCCTTGGGGCGGACATTTACATGTTTTCCGCTTACAAAACATTCGGGCCCCACCTGGGGGTCATGTATGTGGAACGCAGCCTGCTGGAAAGGATGGAAAACCAGGCGCACTTTTTTAAGAAAGACAGCCTCCGCCATAAGATTACCCCGGCCGGACCGGACCACGCGCAGGTAGCGGCCGCAGCTGGGATGGCCGATTATTTTGACGCCCTTTACGACCATCATTTCCGCGACGAGGCGGAGCCCCCAAAACGCCGGGATTTGTTGAACCGCATGTTCCGCGACCATGAAAAGGGCCTGTTGAAACCCCTGATGGACTTTATGGCCGGCAGGGAGGATGTCCGGATTGTCGGGCCAAACACCCTGGAAGACCGGGCGCCCATCGTCTCCATCCTGCCTTTGGAAAAGACCATGTGCCAGGTTTATGAGTCCCTTACAAACCACCAGCTGATGACCGGGATGGGACACTTCTATGCCGTCCGGCCGCTAAAGGATATGAAACTACCAACAGACCCGGGGGTGATACGGCTTTCCTTTGTGCACTACACGAGCCCCGAAGAGGTCGCTCAGCTGATCGACGGCTTGAAGCAAGCCCTGTAATCCGGTTATAAAAGCCGCATCGTCCGGCCGGTTCCCGAATCCTGTGTCACGGGGTTACTCCCCTTGCGGAACCGGAGGTTCATATAACAGTGGAAAGAACTTCCCCCCCATGGGCTCCCCTTTCGCTATCGGCGGCACCCCGTTCAGCAGTACCTCATCGGAATTGGAACGCGTCCCATCTGCAAAGACGTTCAGGACAAAGGCCCGACGGGGTCGGTCGGAACGGTTCTCGTAGGAGCCGTGGACCATTTTGGGGTGGTGGAAGGTTCCACTTCCGGCCGGCACCTCAGCCGCCATGCGGTTTTCGTACTGAGCCATTTGCTCAGGGTTGAGCAGCTCCCGGAGGCTATCCATGGAACCGGCCAGTTCGATCTTTTCGAGCAAGTCCCATTTGTGGCTGCCGGGGATATACTGCAGGCAGCCGTTTTCGGCCGTTGCGTCGTCCAGGGCCACCCAGCAGGTCAGGTGCTGCAGGGGGGTGGTCCGGGTCCAGTAACTGTAGTCCTGGTGCCAGGCCACCACCCCACCGTGACGGGCGGGTTTGCAAAAAAGCTGGTCGTGCCAGAACCTGACCGCCCTGCCCCCCAACAGCTGGCAGGCGGGCACCACAAACCGGGGGTGCCACAATACGTCGTGGAAGCCGGGGGTAATCCGCCAATGCCCCAGGGAGTGGAAAAGGACCGTATCCGGGTCAGCGGATTCGTTGGAGTGGTACTCATAAAATAATTCGTGGCCGAGGTGGGCAGGGTCCATGAGCTCCGCGAGCTCCTCCCGAAGGGATTCCACCTGCCCGGCATCCAGAATGGGCACCCCGCTTAAAAACCCGTTCTCCTCAAAAAACCCCAACTGTTCGGGGGACAAACCGTATCGCTCCCAGGCCTCCCCGACAGGTATTTCCGGGAACAGGCTACCCACCAGCCCGTGGATTTCCGCAAGGTCCCTTGCTTGTGATTTCTTCATGTTTTACTTAATAAAATTCCATTGGAAGCCTCCTGACTGGACATACAGGCAAAGTTAAAACTACATGCTTTTTCTACGACGTTTATTGCGAAAGTCCCTTCCCCCTGGGACACCATTGCCTATTGCCAAATTTCCAAATTGACTCATTTCCAAATTGACTCATTTCCAAATTGAATCATTTCCAAATTTTCAAATTGGCAAATCTTCAAATCGCCTACATCTCCCACCCCTCCCGGTAGTTCCGGGTGACAAACTGGTTGGCCTCCTCCAGGTTGGTGATCTCCATGTTCTCCCCGTCCCAAAGCAACTTTTTCCGCCCATAGAATTCCTGCCGGGGCCGGCCGTTCTCACCGCTTACCTCCCGCCGGAGCATGTAGCTGCGGATGGCCAGGTTGCCCATTAGCACGGTTTCCGTCATCGGCCCGGCATAGTCGAAGGAAGAGGTGAGCGCCAGGTGCTCCTCGCTGCCGAAGCCCGCCTTGCATGCATCCACCCATTTGCGCTGGTGGCCGTATTCCGGCTCCTCATTCTCCTCCACTTCCGGTCCGAATTCCGTCGTGCCGTCATTCAGGTAGAGTTTGGGCATCAGGGGTGAACTGTCGTTGATATTTGTCGAGATAATCCCATTCTCCCCGTGGATCAGCACGCCGTTGGCGCTGCCGTGGCCGCCGATATCCTGGTCGGCCGGGATAATTTCCGGGTGGGACGGGCGGATCCCCCCGTCGCTCCAGGTCATCTCGATGGGCGAGCCTGATTTTTCCGTGGCGTCAAAATGCAGCGTAATAAAAGACGATGGCGGGCAGCCTTCCGGGTGGTAATCCGGGGTCCACATCTGGGTAAAGACAGTCCCCACGCTGCATTCGGCGTCCTTGGGGTATTTCAGGCCCAGCGTGCGGAAGGGGATGTCGATCAGGTGGCAACCCACGTCGCCCAGGGCACCTGTGCCGTAATCCCACCAGCCCCTCCAGTTGAACGGGTGGATGTTCGGGATATAGGGCGTTTCGGGTGCCGGCCCCAACCAGAGGTCCCAGTCCAGGGCCTCGGGCTTCTGGGAGGGGTCCGGGGCCGGCATGGCAAAGCCCTGCGGCCATACAGGCCGGTTGGTCCACACCTCCACTTTATGGATTTTCCCCAGCCGGCCGGAATCGACCCATTTCTGGACCATCCCCAACAACGGGTTGGAGCCCCCCTGGTTCCCCATCTGGCTGACGATTTTTTTCTCCCGTGCCATCTCAGTGAGCATCCGGGCCTCCCGGATGTTATGGGTCATCGGTTTCTGCACGTAAACGTGGATCCCACGCTCCATGGCAGCTTTCGCCGCCGGCCCGTGTATGTGGTCCGGGGTGGAAATGGTTACCGCGTCGATATTTTTC
>CAXQQM010000286.1:0-7202 GCA_964226055.1 Robiginitalea sp.
GGACACGAAAGCCTCGTGGCCTTCCCTTCCGGCATCCTCCGCGATTAACCCAGCAGATACACCGGAATTAACGTGAAACCGATTCGCAAACTTCCTGAGGTTTTTATCCGTTACGCCGGGGGCATCACCCTGACGGCGGTTCTCTCCGGGCTGTTGGTTTGCTGCTCGGACCGCTCCCCGGCTGATCCGCTTGCCAACGCCTACCTCCCGGATATCAACCAGCTTTTTGAGGAGTTCTACGTCCTGGATAGCCTCGGGGAACACGAGGAACTCGGCGACCTGCTGGTTCTCGAAAACCGGGACCTGAAGTCTTCGGAACTCTATTTAATCGCCGCATGGGCATATGAAGGTGCCGGGCGGGCCGATTCGGTCCTCTCGCTGATCCACCAGGCCATCGACCGGGGAATGGCCAACCCGAAGATCCTCGGGAAATTCCGGGCGGTTGCATTTTCCGAAGACGACCCGGAATACGACCGGCTGCTGCACCGGCTGGATTCCATTGAGGCCGCGTTGAGCCATGTGGAGCATTTTGGCGTGGAACTGGGGGCCATGGAGGCATTCTGGCCCTATTTTGACCGGGCGCTTGCCGATACCACCCAGGCCCGGCGGGAACTCCGCGCATTTATCCTGGAGGGCCCCCGGGAACTCCGCGACTTCTATACGGTCCGCTATGGGAGTATCGACCAGATGTACGGACAGATGATCAACGGGGCCCCCGACTATTACCGCTACCTGAAGCAACAGTTCAACCCGGATAGCATCCACGTGTTAAAATCCCGGACCACCCGTTGGATGGAACGCTTCCAGGAATTGTACCCCCAGGCCGTGTTCCCCAAGGTTTTTGTCGTCCCGGGCATCCTGAATTCGGGGGGTACGGCAACCGAGATGGGGTTATTTGTGGGCGGGGACATGTACGGTCGGTCCGCGGACATGCCTACTGAGCAATTAACCGACTGGCAACGGGGGGCGATCATGGGATTTTCCGACCTGCCTACGCTCACCCTGCACGAACTGATGCATTTTCAGCAGAATTATCGGGATACGCTGATGAACGAATCCGTCCTGGCCGGGATTATCGGGGAAGGCGTCTGCGATTTCCTGGTGGAATTATCCTCCGGGGAACCCCTGGACAACGAAAATTTGCGTTTTTTGGAAGATCGTGAAAACCACCATCGCATCTTTGCCGACCTCCGGGAAGACCTCTTCGGGGCGGATAATTCCCGCTGGTTGTACAACGGGGGCAGCATCGACGACCGGCCCCACGACCTGGGCTATACGGTAGGCTATCTGATCTGTAAATCCTACTACAAAAACCGGGAGGATAAAGAGCAGGCGATTTACGAGCTGCTCAATTCCTCCGACCTCGTATCCATTGTCCGGCAGAGCGATTATGCGTATATTCTCGCCGGGCCTGCCGGCGTCACCCGATAGTTGGCAGGACTTTTGAAGAGGAAACCAGTATTGAGCCCATTTTATAAACCCACGATGAAACTTTTCCTGACCTTGCTGGCCCTCTTTGGGCTGACAGCCGGTCTGTCCGCCCAGTTAGGAGCGTCCGGACAACCGGAAACCTTTACCCGACAAGACTCCCTGCGGGGCAGTATCACGCCGGAACGCGCCTGGTGGGACCTCAACTATTATTCCCTGGACCTTCGCGTAAACCCGGAGGAAAAATCCCTTTCGGGCACCAACACAATCCGCTACCGGGTGCTCGAGCCGGCCACCCGGATGCAGATCGACCTGCAGCAACCCCTGCAAATCGATTCTGTGTGGCAGGACGGACAGCGCCTGGATTTTACTTCCGAGGGCAATGCGCATTTTGTCCATCTCAGGAAAAAGCAGCAGCCCGGCACCTTTGAATCGGTGCACGTGGCCTATTCCGGGAAGCCCCGGGAAGCGGTACGCGCGCCCTGGGACGGCGGGTTCTCCTGGGATACAGACAGCCGTGGCCAGCCCTTCGCGGCCACTTCCTGCCAGGGGCTCGGGGCGAGCGCCTGGTGGCCGAACAAGGACCATATGTACGACGAACCGGATAGTATGGCTATTGCCGTCCGGGTCCCGAAACCGCTGATGAATGTGTCAAACGGGCGACTCCGGCAGGTAGCGGACCACGGCGACAGCCGGACATATCACTGGTTTGTCTCCAACCCCATCAACAATTACGGGGTGAATGTGAACATTGCGGACTACGCGCATTTCGGGGATAACTATGCAGGGGAGAAAGGGGACCTGGACCTGGATTACTACGTATTGCCGGAAAACCTGGAGAAAGCCAAAGAGCAGTTCGGGCAGGTACCCCTGATGCTGGAGGCCTTCGAACACTGGTTCGGCCCCTACCCGTTTTACGAAGACAGTTTCAAACTGGTGGAAGTACCCTACCTGGGGATGGAACACCAGAGTTCGGTGACCTACGGGAACGGCTATTCCAACGGCTATTTGGGGCGCGACCTCTCCGGGACCGGCTGGGGCTTGAAATTCGATTTTATCATTATCCACGAAGGGGGACACGAATGGTTCGCCAACAACATTACCTACCGGGATATCGCGGATATGTGGATCCACGAGGGCTTCACGGCTTATTCGGAAAACCTCTATCTGGATTACCACTTCGGGACGGAGGCTGCGGCCGCGTATGTGATCGGGACGCGCCGGAATATAAAGAATGACCGGCCCTTGATCGGCACATACGGCGTCAACCGGGAAGGTTCCCCGGACATGTACTACAAGGGGGCCAATATGCTCCACACGCTGCGGCAACTTGTGGAAGACGATTCACTGTGGCGCTCGGTGCTCCGGGGCCTCAACTCGGAGTTCCGTCATCAAACCGTCACCACTGCCCAGGTGGAAAATTTTATGAGTGAGCAAACGGGGAAGGACCTGAGCGCATTTTTCGACCAGTACCTGCGCACGACCATGATCCCCACCCTGGAATACCGCCGGGAGGGCGACCTTCTGAAATTCCGGTATACGGAAATCGTGGACGGCTTCGACATGCCCATCCGGATCCTTGCAAACGGCAAACCCCGGTGGATCTTTCCGGAGGCCGACTGGAATTCCGAACCCCTGGAAGCCGAGGCCGTCCTCGGGTTTGATGCCAATTTTTACATCCAAATGAAACCGGTGGCCTCCCCCTGAATCTGGCGTTTCCCCGGAAGCACCCATTTAGATCAACTTTTCAAAACATCCAACTGAAATAATAACATACATATGATCCTTCCATTTCCTAACCTGAAACACTGTTTTTTTTGTCATGTCAGGAGCCAAATCCGGGTGCTCCCATGCTGCCTCCTCGCCGTTTGTATCCTGGGCCTGCTGGTTTCCTGCGGGGGCAACCATGAAAAATCGGATTCCCCCGGGCCGAATCCCGAAGTAGTGACCACGGTAGCGGCATCACGGATCGATTCCCTGCTGCGGGACATGGTGGTCACCGGGAATGTCGCAGGGATATCTGCCCTGGTCTGGGAAAAGGGACAGGAGGCCTATTTCGGTGCCTATGGGTATTCGGACCGGGAAGACAGCATCCCGATGGACCGGAACACAATCGTGCAGATCTATTCGATGACCAAGCCCATTACGGGTACTGCACTGATGACACTCTATGAAGATGGAGCCTTTGAACTGGACGACCCGCTTACCCAATACGCCCCGGAATTCGAGGACATGCAGGTGTATACCGGGGTGGACGAAAATGGCGAAATGCAGCTGGAGCCCGTTCACCG
This sequence comes from Robiginitalea sp., assembly GCA_964226055.1. Classification (GTDB taxonomy): domain Bacteria; phylum Bacteroidota; class Bacteroidia; order Flavobacteriales; family Flavobacteriaceae; genus Robiginitalea. The sequence goes on from CAXQQM010000286.1 coordinate 3,720, forward strand.
CCCGATTTCCATCCGGGATATTACCCGGCATACTGCAGGTTTCCCAAACCGCCCGAACATCCCGGGCCTGAGCGAGGCCCTGGCGGCCGCCGACCCCCTGAACCGGGAAAACACCCTGCAGCAGCTCGGTGAAAAATTTGGGTCCCTGCCTCTTTGGTTCCAGCCCGGAAGCCAGTGGGAATACGGCCCCAGCGTGGATGTGCAGGCTTTCCTGGTGGAACGGATTTCCGGGAAGCCTTATGGAGAATACGTCCGGGAACACGTACTGGACCCGCTGGGGATGGAGGAAACCCGGTACTTTGTACCCGAGTCTGACCGCAGCCGGTTCTCCGCCATGTACCTGAGGGAGGAGGACGGCACGCTCACCCAGTTACCCGATTCCACGGCTAAGATCGAATACCTGCAACGCTGGCCGCTCACCCGCGGGGGTTGGGGGCTTACCTCCACCCTGGACGATTATATGCGTTTTGCGCGCATGCTGCTGAACAAGGGATCCCTGGAGGGCACAACCATCCTTGAGCGCGAAACCGTCGAGTTGATGGCCACCAACCACCTGCCGGACAGCGTGGAGGAACGCTCCTGGTTGCCCGGCAAGGGAAATGTGGGCTTCGGGATCGATTTTGCGGTCCGGGTGGGCCCTCCGGCCTCCCCGGAGGAAAACAACGGGGTGGTCGGGGAATTTTTCTGGGACGGTGCCGCGAGCACCTTGTTCTGGGTGGACCCTAAAAACGATCTTGTCGCCGTACTTTTTGTACAATTGTTTCCGTACGACCCGGTAAAGCTTCATAAGAAATTCCGGGATGCGGTCTATGGGCCCTACCAGACGGGGCCCGGGACGGAAAACGAATAGAAAGGGACGGAGCCTTCTTTTCCAATTGCTAAATTAAGGGTCGGGACCTCCGTTTTAACCGCACTAAAAAGGCGCCCAATGGGCGCCTTTATTTATGTTGTGCAGTTACTCCGGCCCGTATTCGGGCGGGGTCCAGTCAATTATCTACCTGAATTGGATCCCCACGATGGCCATCATGCCCGGGTCGTCCCCGGCTGCTTCCTGCCGCTTAAAAGTAAGGAATAGCGGTTGGCGGCCACTGAGCTCTTTGGAAAAAGCCACCGGGATGGCGGCGCCGGGTCCGCTCGGGGATTCCAGGCTGCCGGTGCCGACGAGTTCCCCGTCGGCGCTGCCCAGGCGTAGCTCAAAATCCGACCCGGCGGCCGGGGGCGACTGCCACGCGGCTTCAAGTACCAGGGTATTTACTCCGGTAAGGTCATATCCGCCGAGATCCAGCCAGCCCTGAGGGGCATTGAGCAACACCAGGTCCATCCCGCCGAAGGTCATGGACTGCATCCCTTCCTTCTCCATGTCTTCCCGGGGGGAAATCCGGTTTCCGGTTAGTGCCGTCCGGGCAACCCCGGTTAGCGGCTTAACCCCGTTCTGTCCCGGGTCCGTATAGGATGCCGTCAGGATCATCGTATTGGCAGCCTGGGAGGGATCCGGCACAATCGTCCCGCTTGCCGGCAATGAAGGCGGCCGGGGCCGCTCGTCTGCCAGCGACAGGATGTAGGACGCCATTTGGTTCAGCTCATCCGTGCTCAGGTCCGGGTGGGCCGCCATGGCCACCTCACCCCAGACACCGCTTCCGCCGTTGCGGATTTTGTCCATCAGGTACCTCAGGTTGGAATTCCGCCGACCTTCCTGGTACTTCCTGGAGACCTCCATATAGGACGGCCCGATTGAAGCTTCCTGTTCTTTATGGCAGGCCTTGCAATCCAGGCTCTGGGTCAGGGCCTTCCCGGTGATGGCGGCCGATGCCTGCTGGTGACCGAAGTCCCTGGAGCTGTCGTCCATTCCTTCCCGGTAATCCACCGATACGTACAAATTATCATCCGGCGCTACTTCCTGTCCCTCGTCCATCACCGTAACACTATATTTTACAGGGACACCCGGGATAAAAAAGGATTCATTCCCGCCTTCCATCGAAATCCGGACTTCGGGCCGGGTATTCCCCACATAGATCGTCTCGGAGGCGCCTTCGGAAATTTCCCCGGAATTGTCCATCGCCCTTGCCGTCAGCTGGAATTCTCCGGTACCCTCAAAGGTATAGGCCAGGCTGGGTGAGTCGGTTACCAGGCTGTCGCCGTTGCTCATGGTCCAGACATACTGGATCGGGTCGCCCTCCAGGTCTTCGGCAGAAAGGGTGGCCTGGATGGCCAGGGGGGCAGCCCCGGAAGTCAGGTCCACTTCGAGGCCCTCGAGCATGGGCGGACGGTTCCCGCCGTTGTATTCAATGTAGCTCAAACCGCTGTTGTCATTGGCTGTAAACCATCCCGTTCCATACTCGAGCAGGTAGATGCGGCCGTCCGGGCCCACTTCCATGTCGATCAGGTTATTCAGCTGGATATCCGAGGCAAAGGGTACCATCTTATTAAAAGTCCCGTCCTCAAACAATTCCACAGATTTCATCCAGCCGCGCATCCAGTCGTAGACCAGGATTTTTCCGTCGTAATAATCCGGCAGGGCACCTTCCCCGTTGTACAGGTCGGTATAGTAGGCAGGGCCGGCCATCGCATTTCGCCCGCCGGATCCCACCTGGGGGAACTCTGAGGATTGCCCGTAATGGTAATAGACCATTGCCGGTTGTGCGGGGGGTAACTCCCTGAGGCCCGTATTGTTTTCCGAATCGTTGATCGGCCGTTCCGGGTCGAAGGTTTCCCCGCTTTCCCCGGTAGCGTAGTCGTAGTCCACATAGGCCTTATTGTCCGCGATAAACAGCGGCCAGCCAAAGTTGCCGGGCTCCCGGGCCTGGTTGATTTCGTCATAACCGCGCGGTCCCCGGGTCTGGAGGCTGTCGCCCCGTGCATCCGGCCCCACATCCCCCCAGTAGACATATCCGTTTTTAGGGTCAACGGAGATACGGTAGGGGTTCCGGTGGCCCATGGTGTAAATCTCAGGCCGCGTGTTTTCAGTTCCTTCGGCAAAGAGGTTGCCCTCCGGGATACTGTAGCTACCATCTTCGTTGACGCGGATGCGCAAAATCTTCCCGCGCAGGTCGTTCGTATTCCCGGAAGACCGGCGGGCGTCGAATTGTTCGCTCCCCGGCAGGTCGTTCAGGGGGGCAAAACCGTTATTGACGTAGGGTACGTCCTGTTGGTTGAACGGGGTGGAATTGTCCCCGGTGGACAGGTAGAGCAGCCCATCGCCACCAAAGGCAATAGACCCCCCGGTATGGCAGCAGATCTCACGGTCGCTGGCCACTTCCAGGATCACCTGTTCGGAATCGATGTCAAAATTCCCGTCCTGGTATTTGAATCGCGAAAGCACGTTTTTTTCTTCGTCCCCGGTTGGGGCGTAATAGACGTAAACCCAATGGTTGTTGGCGTAGTCCGGGTCCTTTTGCAGGCCCATCAGGCCTTCTTCCGCATTGACCCCCGGCGTGTTCAATGTTTTGTGGTATACGTCCAGGACCGCGACCTGTCGGAAATCAC
>CAXQQM010000287.1:0-6601 GCA_964226055.1 Robiginitalea sp.
GAGCGATTTATTTCATGCCACTCCTACGTGCAGAGCGAAATCAACATGCTGATGAAAGTAGCCGAAAAAATGGGCTTCCGGGTAAACACCTTCACACACATACTGGAAGGGTACAAGGTGGCCGACAAGATGGCCGAACACGGCGTGGGCGGTTCCACCTTCAGCGACTGGTGGGCGTATAAATTCGAAGTAAACGACGCCATTCCGTACAACGCGGCCATCATGACGCGTGCCGGGGTGACCACCGCCATCAACAGCGATGACGCCGAAATGTCACGCCGCTTGAACCAGGAGGCCGCCAAGACGGTCAAATACGGCGGGATGAGCGAAGAGGAAGCCTGGAAGATGGTGACCATCAACCCGGCCAAACTGCTGCACCTGGACGACCGGACAGGCAGTATCGCGGAAGGCAAGGACGCCGATGTGGTCCTGTGGTCGGGACACCCCCTTTCGGTGTATTCCCGTGCGGAAAAAACCTATATCGAAGGGATCCCGTACTTTGACCTGGAACGGGACCAGCAAATCCGGCAACGCATCGACCGGGAGCGCAATACGCTCATCAACATGATGCTACAGGAAAAGGACGGGGGCGCCAAGCGAACTCCCCGCCAAAACCGCAAGGAACGCTTCCACTGCGACAGCCTGTAATCCTCCAACCTCAAAAATGACACGTATGCAACGTATTCAAATCATAGTTAGTTTACTGCTACTGGCCACAGGGAGCCTGGTTGCCCAGCAAACCCCGGCCCCTCCCCAGAGCGAGACCATCAGTATCACCGGGGCTACCCTGCACCTGGGCGACGGCACCACCGTCGAAAACGGCACCATCGTCTTCGATGAAGGTGTCATCACGGCGATTGGGGCGGGGGTAACGCCCAGTGGCCGGGTTATCGACGCCTCCGGAAAACACGTGTATCCCGGCTTTATCGCCCCGGTGAAATCCCTGGGTCTCGTGGAAATCGACGCGGTGCGCCCCTCGGACGACGAAGATGAAATCGGGGGGATGATCCCCCATGTACGCAGCCTGATTGCCTACAACGCCGAATCCAAGGTGGTGGAGAGCCTGCGGCCCAACGGCGTGCTGCTCGGCCAGGCGACGCCCCAGGGGGGGACGATCTCCGGCACCTCCTCCATTGTCCAGTTTGATGCATGGAACTGGGAGGACGCCGTGGTACAAGCCGATGACGGCATCCATATGCACTGGCCGCGTTCCTTCCGCAGGGGGCGTTGGTGGCTCGGGGAACCCCGGGGCCTGCAACCGAACAAGGACTACGAAAGCGACCAACAGGAAATCCTGGAATTTATCCGGAATGCCCATGCTTATAGCAAAGGGGGCTCCGCCCCGCTCAACCCAGCCTTCGAGGCGATGCAGGGCCTCTTTGACGGCACCCAGCGACTCTATGTATACGCCAATGGGGAACGCGAAATTATCGACGGGATCAGCGCCCTGGAGGAAGCGGGGGTAGCCAAAATAGTCCTGGTAGGGGGCTACCAGGCACACCAGGTAACCGAATTCCTCAATGAGCACGACATCCCGGTATTGGTGAACCAACCCCATATGCTCCCGGAACTGGACGACGACGACTACGATTTGCCTTACAAGCTCCCGAAAATCCTGGCAGATGCGGGGGTACTGGTAGGGTTGCAAAACGAGGACATGGCTAATTTCCAAACCCGGAACCTGCCCTTTTACGCCGGGCATGTAGCCGGATTCGGCCTGGACCGGGAAAAAGCCCTCCAGCTCATCACCGGGAATACCGCCAAAATCCTCGGGATCGACGACCGGTACGGGACCCTGGCAGAGGGGAAGAGCGCTACCCTGTTTATTTCCGAAGGGGATGCGCTGGATATGCGGACCAACCAGCTGACCCACGCTTTTATAGACGGGCGGGAAATCTCCCTGGAAACCCACCAGACGGAACTCTGGAAGCGGTATGCCGGGAAATACGGGCAGCGGTAAAGGGGGCGGCAACCGTTACGGGATAACCTGAGCGGCCACGGCCCCTGGTAGGTAGCCCGGGGACCCGCCGATGCAAGCCACCGAATTAACCCTATATTTGAAACGGAACACCCCCGGGGCGTTCCGTTTTTTTGTTCAGCGATGGACGCAATAAAACACATCAGCAGTATTCAGAACCCGGAAATCCGGCAACTGCAACACTGGAGCCAGAAATCCAGGGACCGCAGAAAATCCGGGGTCTTCGTGCTGGAAGGGTACCGGGAACTCGGGCTGGCGCTAGAAGGAGGATACCGCATCCGCACGCTCTACTATTGTCCGGAAATCCTGGATGAAACACGGCGGGAGGCCCTGAGCGGACGGGCCGGCTGTTCATGGGTGAGCCTGACCCCGGAAGTTTACAGCCACCTGGCCTACCGGGGCAAGACGGAAGGGGTTATCGGCCTGGTGGAATCCCGGGAACACCGTTTGGAGGACCTGGACCTGAAAAGGGAAAAGCCGCTGGTTTTGGTGGCCCAGGCCCCGGAAAAACCCGGCAACCTGGGGGCCCTGTTGCGTACGGCAGACGCGGCCTCCCTGGATGCCGTCATTGTGGCCGACCTGAAGGGGGACCTCTACAACCCGAATGTCATCCGTTCGAGCGTCGGCTGCCTGTTTACCGTCCCGGTAGCCGTGGCCTCCACAGACCAGGCCATCGCTTACCTGAAGGCCCGGGACATTGCCATATATGCCGCCAGCCTGGGGGGTTCAGTACGGTACGACCAGGCGGACTACCTGGTGGCGTCCGCCATTTGCGTGGGCACGGAAGCCACCGGCCTGACAGAGGCATGGACCCGACAGGCGGAAGCCTGTGTGGAAATCCCGATGGCAGGGGCCATCGATTCCATGAACGTATCCGTGGCAGCCGCCGTTTTACTGTTTGAGGCGCGACGACAACGCGGATTTGAAAACACTTCCAACCCATGAATTTCCTTACAACCCCTGATATTATTGCGAACCCCTGTTATTCTTCTTGAAAACCCCTGAAATTATGACGTCAGAAGCGCTGTATGACCTGATCATCGGCATTCTCATCCTGGATTACCTGGCAGACACGGTACTGGAGTATTTGAATGCCCGGCGGTTCGGGAACCCGCCCCCGGAAGCAGTGGCCGACCTGTACGACCGGGAAGCCTATGAAAAGACCCAGGCCTACAACCGGGCTAATTACCGGTTCGGGCTCCTGGCGTCGACGGCTTCACTCCTGGCCACCCTGGGATTCCTGGTTTTTGGCGGTTTTGGCTGGCTGGACTCCCTGGCGGTAACCATAAGCCAGCACCCGATCGCGCAGGCCCTCGTATTTTTCGGGTTTCTCTTCCTGGGGGGAGAACTCATCGGGCTGCCTTTTTCCTGGTACCGGACATTTGTCATTGAGGAGCGGTTTGGTTTCAACAAGCAAACAGTGGCCCTTTTCTGGGCAGACAAGCTGAAAGGCTGGGCGCTGGCCCTGGTAATCGGCGGCGGTCTGCTCGCCCTGGTCATGGTATTCTACCAGTGGGCCGGGCCGGGCTTCTGGATCTACGCCTGGCTGCTCATCGGGGTGTTCACGGTCCTGACAAACCTGTTGTACAGCCGGGTGTTCGTCCCGCTTTTCAACCGGCAGGAACCCCTGGAGGATGGGCCGCTGAAGGAGCGGATTCACGAATATGCACGCCGGGTTGGGTTTGAATTGAAAAAGATCTTCGTTATCGACGGGTCCCGGCGATCCACCAAGGCTAACGCCTATTTTTCGGGGTTCGGGACACAGAAGCGCGTCACCCTGTACGATACGCTGATCGAGGACCTCAACGGGGAAGAAGTGGTGGCCGTCCTGGCGCATGAAGTAGGGCATTACAAGCGAAAGCATATCCTGTTCAACCTGGCCGCCTCCCTGGCCCTGACTGGCCTTACCCTGTATATCCTCTCCCTCTTTATCAACCACCCGGGCCTTTCGCTGGCCATCGGTGTGGACCGCCCCAGTTTCCACGCCGCCCTGCTGAGTTTTGCCCTGCTGTACAGCCCGATATCGGAAATTACCGGCCTGGCGATGAATTTTATCTCCCGGCAATTTGAATTCCAGGCGGATGCCTATGCCAGGGAAACTTTTGCGGCAGAACCCCTGGTGACCTCGCTGAAAAAGCTCTCCCAGAACCACCTGAGTAACCTTACCCCCCACCCGGCCTACGTGTTTGTTCGCTACTCCCACCCGCCCCTTGCCCAGCGGATCGAAAAATTGCGGCAGGAAGGTTAACGGCCAGGGAGGGTCCGCCGGCTTCGACGGGAGAATCCGTAATGGAAGGTTCGCCCGTTTTGACGGTGTAGATGGCAAAGTCGAGGGTGCTGGCAAACCCTGTGCGATCCCTCTGAAAAGTCCGAACCAAGTATCCCGCGAACACCTTACCTTTGCGCAGGATTCCACGGCGAACTGCCCTGAAAGAACCTCCCATATATGAAAACGAACATCGAGAACATCGAATTGCAATACCTGACCCTGAAGGACTACCAGGAGCTCAAAGAGGCGATGATCGAGGCCTACCCGAGCATGCGGGAAGATTACTGGCAAAAGGCCGACATCCGATCGCTTATCCGGAAATTCCCGGAAGGCCAGGTGGTGATCAAGATCAACAACGCCCTGGCGGGCTGCGCCCTGTCCATCATCGTCGACAGCGGCGTCCTCGACGGGGCCCACACTTACGAGGACATCACCGGCAACGATACCTTCAACACGCATACGCCGGAAGGGGACGTGCTCTACGGCATCGATATCTTTATCAAACCCGAATTCCGGGGGCTGCGTCTGGGGCGACGCCTGTACGACTACCGGAAGGAACTCACGGAAAAACTCAACCTCAAGGGAATTGCCTTCGGGGGCCGGATGCCCAACTACCACCTCCACAGCGGGGAACTTACCCCCAAGCAATACATCGACAAGGTCCGGAGGCGGGAACTCGACGACCCGGTATTGAATTTCCAGATCGCCAACGACTTCCACCCGTCAAAAATCATGAAGGGCTACCTGAAAGGCGACAACGATAGCAACGGGTTTGCCGTGCTGATGGAGTGGGACAATATCTACTACGAAAAGCCCACCCGGAAGGCGGCCGGCAGGAAGAAAGTGGTCCGCCTCGGGCTGGTGCAGTGGCAGATGCGGCACTACAAGGACCTGGACGGGGTGATGCAGCAGGCTGAATATTTCCTCGATTCCGTTTCGGAGTACCGGTCGGACTTTGCCCTATTCCCCGAGTTCTTCAACGCTCCGTTGATGGCTGCCTACAACCACCTGCCGGAGTCCGAGGCCATCCGGATGCTGGCCCAGCATACCCCGGAAGTGGTCAGGCGCTTTTCGGAGCTCGCCATCTCGTACAATATCAACGTGATCACCGGAAGTATGCCGGAAATCCGTGACGGGCTGCTCTACAACGCCGGTTACCTGTGCCGCCGGGACGGTACCACCGAGCGGTACGACAAGCTGCACATGACCCCGGACGAAGCCCGTTTGTGGGGGATGCAGGGAGGGGATACGCTCCGGTCCTTTGATACGGACTGCGGGAAAGTGGGGGTATTGATCTGCTATGACGTGGAATTTCCGGAACTCAGCCGCCTGCTCGCCGACGAGGGGCTGGACATCCTGTTTGTCCCTTTTTTGACGGATACGCAGAACGGTTATTCCCGGGTGCGGAACTGCGCCCAGGCGCGGGCCATCGAAAACGAATGCTACGTGGCCATTGCCGGCAGCGTGGGGAATCTGCCCAAGGTCCACAACATGGACATCCAGTATGCCCAGTCAGCCGTGCTCACCCCGTGCGACTTCGCCTTTCCCTCGGACGGGGTCAAGGCTGAAGCGACGCCGAATACGGAGATGATCCTCATTGCCGACCTGGACATGGACCTGCTGCTCGAACTCAACCAATTGGGAAGCGTCCGCAACCTGAAGGACCGGCGCCTGGACCTTTTTGAACTGAAAAGGAAACGGTCGCGCCGCCGGGAGTCGGGCGAATAACTGCCCAATCAGGCAGATTCACATTCCGGGAACTTTTCCGTACCTTTTTGCTTCATTCTTGCAGGTATGGCAAAACTTACTTTCAATATCAATCGGGAACGACTGGAAACGGATGTCCCTGAGGGTTCAACCCTGCTCTGGGTCCTGAGGGAACACCTGGGGCTCACCGGCACCAAATACGGTTGCGGTATTGCCCAATGCGGGGCCTGTACGGTACATGTCGACAACCAACCGATGCGTGCCTGTATCCTCCGGGCCCCGGATGTAGCCAAGGGACAGCAAATCACGACCATCGAAGGCCTGTCAGTCAGCGGCGACCATCCCCTCCAGCAGGCCTGGATCCGTGCACAGGTACCCCAGTGCGGTTACTGCCAGTCCGGGCAGATCATGCAGGCAGCTGCCCTGCTGGAGCGGAACCCGAATCCGACCCGCGATGAAATTCGGAGCCACATGAACCCGATCCTTTGCCGGTGCGGGACCTACCTCCGGATTGAGGCTGCCATCGGGCTCGCTTCCGGGATGGGCAAACCCCTGGATCAAGAACCATGAAACAAAATTCATCCATACAGGGCGCCCACGAGGGCCGTCGCAATTTCCTGAAAGTATCCGGTGGGTTTACGCTGTAT
>CAXQQM010000288.1:0-4646 GCA_964226055.1 Robiginitalea sp.
GCTTCCCCGTAAAAGGAGCGGACGTGAAACTTTTTGATCGCCCAGACGATCAGGACCCCGAGCCCGACAGCCGTCCCGATGATGCCGTACATATGGAAGGCGTCAAACCGGAACATCTCGTAGATGCGGAACCAGGAAGCCGCCTCGGATTTAAACATGGTGATGCCGAAGAAAATGCCAATCAAAATATAGAGGATACTGCGCATGGTCAAAAAATTAAGGGGAACAGGAAATAGATCATGATCATCCCGCCGGCAAAAAACCCGACGACCGCCAACAGGGAGGGCCATTGCAGGTTGCTCAGGCCGGAAATCGCGTGCCCGGAGGTACACCCGCCTGCGTATCGGGCGCCGAACCCAACCATCAGGCCGCCGAGGGCGAGCAACAACATGGCTTTTGGGTTGGTGAATTGTTCCATGGAGAAGAGTTCGTCGGGGAGGTACGCCGCCCCGGCACTGTCAAACCCGAGCGTCTGCAGCCGGGCGACCGTATCCGGGTTGATTTGAACCGCATCATCGGGGGTCATGAAGTTGGCGGCGATAAAACCGCCGATCACCGCGCCGATCACCACCAACAGGTTCCATTTCTGGGTGGCCCAGTCAAAGCGAAAGAATTCAGCGCTCCTGTCTGCCCCGCACATTGTGCATAGCGTGCGCAGGTTCGAAGACATCCCGAAATTTTTTCCGGCCAGGAGCAATAGCAGCATGATCAGTGCAATGGCCGCCCCGGAGACGTACCAGGGCCAGGGTTCGTATATCCAATCCATTTAATTTGAATTTGGTTTAGGGCAAATCTACGAAGCCCGGGGCAGACCGTGGGTAACCCATGTTACATCCGGGTGGATTTCATACTTCTTTCCCCTTGAGCATCTTGTTCCAGTACAGGTAAGGCAACCCGTATTTCTTGAGGATCCACAACCGCCAGGACTCTTTGGAGGAATCCGAAATCAGGAGCTGTTTCAGTTTCGGATCCGGTGTAAACCGGTTGTCATAGTCAAATTCCGCCAGGACCATCTTGCCGTAGTCGGTGACCAGTGGGCAGGAGGAATAGCCATTATAGGTAGGGGAGCCCAGTATGTTCGCCTCCCGCAGCCGCATGATGTTTTCCGTGACTACAGGCACCTGTTTGCGGATGGCTGCCCCGGTTTTGGCGGTCGGAAGCCCGGCTACGTCCCCCAGGCTGAAAATGTTCGGGAACCGGTTGTGCCGGAGCGTATGCGGGTCCACATCCACCCAGCCAGATTCGTTGGCGATTTCCGAGTCCCTTACACATGCCGGGGCTACCGACGGTGGCGCCGTGTGCAGCATATCGAAATGGATTCCCGTAAGTTCCCCGTCCCGTTCTGTTTTAATATCCTTGTGGTTGTATTCCTTCTCATGGTCGGCAAATTCGTACCAGGCAATTTGGTTCGGGCCGTCTATCCGTACCAGTTTATACCCAAAACGCAGGTTGATGTCCTTCCTGTCCACCACCTCCATCAGGGTTTTCTTTATTTCCGGGATACCAAAAATCACCGTTCCCGGGGTGGCGAAAACCACTTCCGTGCGATCCCGGACCCCGGACTTGCGGAAATAACTGTCTGCCAGGTACATGATCTTCTGGGGCGCGCCGCCACATTTAATGGGGGTGGTGGGCTGGGTGAACAGGGCGGTGCCGCCCTTGAATTCCCGGAGCACCTTCCAGGTGTGTTTGGGGTCCGTATAATTGCTGCAGACAACCCCCTTGTCGAGCGCTTCTGCCAGGCCGGGGACCTGTTCCAGCTCGTAGACCAGGCCGGGGGCCACCACCAGGTAGTCGTAACTGTACGTATTTCCTGCATCCGTCGTAACCCCGTGTTTTCCGGGATCAAAGCCTGCGACAGCCTCCCGCAGCCAGGTGGCGCCTTTCGGGATAACCGAAGCCATGGGCCGGGCGGTTTTCTTATAGGAGTAGGTGCCGGCGCCCACCAGTGTCCAGGCCGGCTGGTAATAATGGGTTTCGGCGGGTTCCAGGATGCCGATCTTCAGCTTCCTGTCCTTCCGGAGGAGGGAAGCGGCCATCATGATGCCGGCGGTTCCCCCCCCGACGATCAGTATTTCAAAATGCGTGTCCATAGCTGGTGGTTTATTTTGTAAAAGTTAGTGGAAACCCCCGTATAGTTTGGTAACACGGGTTACACAGGCGGAGTTTTTATTCGCGGTATCCATTCCGTTCGCAGGCCGGGGGTTGCCCAGGTCGGGGTACCGGGTCGGAATGTGGTCATTCCGCATTGGAACACCCCGGGTATCGCGTTACTTTTGTAACTTGAGTTGCGGTCCCGGATGTTCAAAATACGTACGTTCGGGGCCTGATCAAATCCGCGCATATGGACAGACGCAAATTCGTGGGCCGCTCGGCCCTCGCTTCCATGGGGGCCCTGCTGGGTGCTGATATCGTTTACGGCGACCGACTGCCTGAAGGACTGCCCTTGCTGGGACTGCAGGACCCCGATCCTTTTACCCTTTTCGACAAGGACCCTGAGATGGTGGTGCGCAACAGCCGTCCCTGGAACCTGGAAGCCCGGGCCCACCTGCTGGACGATGCGGTGACCCCGAACAAGTATATGTTTATCCGGAACAATGGCCTGATCCCCGAAAGGCCCGACCCGGCTGCCTGGACGCTGACCCTCGACGGGGAAGCGGTACGCGCCCAGAAAACCTACTCCCTGGCCGACCTCAAAAACAAATTCCGGAAATACAGCTACCGGCTTACCCTGGAATGCGGCGGGAACGGCAGGAGCGAATTCAACCCGCCGGCCTCGGGGAACCAGTGGGAGGTCGGGGCTGTTTCCTGTGCGGAGTGGAGCGGGGTACGCCTCCGGGATGTCCTGGAGGATACCGGATACACAAGCGGGGCTGTCTATGTGGGATACCACGCGGCGGATACCCACCTGAGCGGCGACCCGGGGAAGGAGCCCATTTCCCGTGGGGTACCCATGGAAAAGGCCCTGCAGGACGAAACCCTCCTCGCCTACGAAATGAATGGCGGGGATATCCCGCTGGCTCACGGGTTTCCGCTCCGCCTGGTGGCCGGCGGCTGGCCCGCCTCGGCTTCCGGGAAGTGGGTTGAGCGGTTGAGCATCCGCGACCGGGTCCACGACGGGGCCAAGATGACCGGGGATTCCTACCGCGTCCCCTGCCGGCCGGTGGCACCGGGTACACCGGTACCGGAGTCGGACATGTGCATCATCGAGTCTATGCCGGTTAAATCCCTGATTACCTTCCCGAAAACCGGGGCAACGCTTCCCCGAGGGCGATCCCTTGCATTTCGCGGACATGCCTGGGCGGGAGAGCTGGAAGTAGCCCGGGTGCAGTATTCTATCGATTTTGGCAGTACCTGGCAGGACTGCCGGCTGGAAGCCCCCGCCAATCGCCTGGCCTGGCAACGATTCTCCGGGGAGGCTGAATTCCCGCGGGAAGGCTATTACGAGCTTTGGGCCCGGGCCGAGGACAGCCAGGGCCGGGCCCAACCCATGGTACTCCCCGGGTGGAACCCGAAAGGATACCTCAACAATGCCTGCCACCGGATCGCCGTAAAAATCACCTGATGGGGAAAGCGCGAGGAAACCGAAAGCGCGGGCACCTGCCCGGCATCTTGCTGGCCGGCGCAATCCTGCTGGCCCTGGCGGCTGTTTTCTGGTTCCGAGACACGTCGGGTGCCGGGAGTCCTTTGGAAACCGGGCCTACAGCGGCGGATACCACCGGGATTGCCAGGGGAGGCGTTAAGGATAGCATCCACCAGGCCACCGGTTTCCGGGAAGGGGAAGGATTGCCCCTGGTTATCGCCCACTGTACCCCCTGCCATTCCGCCGAACTGGTTACCCAGAACCGGATGACCCGGGAAGGATGGGAAAGCACTATCCGCTGGATGCAGGAAACGCAAAACCTTTGGGACCTGGGTGAAAATGAAGCGGCCATCCTGGACTACCTCGCCACCTATTACGCCCCGGAAGAACAGGGGCGGCGTGCGAACCTGGAGGACATAGATTGGTACGAGTTGGAACCCTGAGTACGCCCCCCTAGCGGGACAAACAACGTGAGTAATCCGATTAAAAAGGAAAATGGAACCCTATTTTGAAGCTTTTTGGAATGCCCTGGCCGGGACGGTGAACTGGACCTGGAAATCCATCATCTTCCAGGTGCCCTGGTATATGAACTATTTCTGGGGGCTCGTCCTGATTTCCCTGGTGGTCTGGCTCCTGGAAATCCGCTTTCCCTGGCGCCGGGACCAGGCTGTTTTCCGGAAAGACTTCTGGATGGATGCCGGGTATATGTTTTTTAATTTCTTCCTCTTTGCCATCGCCATATCCGGGTTCTACCGCATCCTGCAACTGGCCTTCGGGGAAATCGGGATCCGGGCAGACAGCCTGGCCCTGGTGGACATCAGCGCCTGGCCCTCCTGGCTCCAGCTCCTGGTTTTCTTTGTGATCCTGGATTTTGTGCAGTGGTTTACCCATATCCTATTGCACAAATACCCCGTGTTCTGGCAATACCACAAGGTACACCACAGCGTCAAGGAAATGGGGTTTGCCGCCCACCTGCGCTACCACTGGATGGAGAACATCCTCTACAAACCGCTGAAAACCTTCGGGGTGATGATCCTGGGGGGGTTTGAGCCGGAACAGGCCT
>CAXQQM010000289.1:0-3098 GCA_964226055.1 Robiginitalea sp.
AACAAGGACAACCACCTGGTCTACAGCCTCCACGGGGATGGGGAACTGCAGGAGGGCCAGAACTGGGAAGCCATCATGTACGCGGGCAGCAAAGGGGTGGACAACCTGATCTCCACCATCGACCGGAACGGGCAGCAGATCGACGGGCCCACCGAAGAGGTGATGCCCCTGGGTGATGTCTCCGTTAAGCTCGAAGCCTTTGGCTGGGACGTATTGGAACTCCCGGACGGAAACGACCTGGAAGCTGTCCTCGCCACCTTGAAGGAAGCCAAATCCCGGACCGGGAAAGGCAAGCCCGTGGCGATTGTGATGGACACGGTAATGGGCCATGGTGTGGATTTTATGATGCACACCCACGCCTGGCACGGCAAAGCCCCCAACGACGAACAACTGGCCACGGCCCTGGAGCAGAACCCGGAAACCCTGGGCGATTATTAATAGCAACCCGACGCACGCATGAAAACTTATACGGATCAAGGAAAACAGGATACACGAAGCGGCTTTGGCGCGGGAATGACCGAGCTCGGGCGGACAAACCCCCGGGTGGTGGCCCTTTGCGCCGACCTGGTGGGCTCGCTCAAGATCGAGACCTTTATTGAGGAAAACCCCGAGCGGTTTTTCCAGGTGGGGATTGCCGAGGCAAACATGATGGGGATTTCAGCCGGCCTGACCATTGGCGGCTACATCCCGTTTGCCAGCACATTTGCGAATTTCGCCACCGGCCGGGTCTACGACCAGATCCGCCAGTCGATTGCCTATTCCGGCAAGAACGTAAAAATCTGCGCTTCCCACGCCGGGATCACCCTGGGGGAAGACGGGGCCACCCACCAGATCCTCGAGGACATCGGGCTGATGAAGATGCTCCCGGGCATGGTGGTGATCAACCCCTGCGATTTTAACCAGACCAAGGCGGCCACCCTCGCCATCGCCGAGTACGAAGGCCCGGTCTACCTGCGTTTCGGGCGGCCGAAAGTGGCCAATTTCACCCCGGTGGACCAGGAATTCCACATCGGAAAGGCCGTACAGTTGCAGGAAGGCTCGGACGTAACCATCATCGCCACAGGCCACCTGGTCTGGGAATCCCTGGAGGCCGCAGGCCGCCTCCACGAGCAGGGTATCTCCGCGGACGTCATCAATATCCACACGATCAAGCCCCTGGATGAAGAGGCCATCCTGGCATCCGTTGCCAAAACGGGCTGCGTGGTCACCGCCGAGGAACACAACTACCTGGGCGGCCTGGGAGAAAGCGTCGCCGGGCTGCTGGCGCGCCGGCACCCCACGCCCCAGGAATTCGTGGCCACCCAGGATACCTTTGGGGAAAGCGGAACGCCGGACGACCTGATGGCGAAGTACGGGATTAACAATAAAGCCGTTGAAAAGGCCGTTTTAAGGGTGTTAGAACGCAAGGCGGGATAATTTGGTATCGTTTTTGTTTCCATCGGACAAACCGGCGGATAAAGGCATACCTACCTTCACGCCATAAAAACGAACACCTTATGAAACGTACACTTCTCAGCTGCCTGCTGGGGCTCTTTGCCCTGTCGGCATTCGCACAAAAAGACCCCGGATTTGGAATCAAGGCCGGGCTGAACTTCAACTCGAACGGGGATTACAAATTCGATTCGGCACCCGACCTGAGCTCGGACACGAAGATGGGGTACCACCTCGGGGTCTTCGGCCAGATTGGGGATAAAATCTTCTTCCGCCCGGAGCTCATCTATACCAAGACAAAATCGGAATACGACGGCTCGGACTTCGATATGAGCAAGCTGGACCTGCCCCTGCTGGTGGGAATCCGGATCCTCGGGCCAATCAAGGTATTTGCCGGACCGGACCTGCAATACATCCTGGATACGGATTTTGACGAAATAACCCTGGGGGACGTGGAAAACGACTTCACCATTGGGCTGCATATCGGCGCCGGGGTGAACCTCGGGAATATCGGGATCGACCTGCGGTACGAACGGGGCCTGAGCAGCAATGAAGCGGAAGCCGTAGGGCTGGAGTCCGGGCGTATCGATACGCGCCCCAGCCAGTTTATCCTGGGCCTCTCCGTAAAGTTGTAACGCATGGATTACCGGCCGTCAGGCCGGCGATAACGCATATCTTTCAATAGAAAATCCCCGCCAGTGGCGGGGATTCTTCTTTTGGGGCCTGGCTAGTGACACTTTAGGCCACTTTGTCTATACTTATTATCGGTCTGAGATTGGGCTCGGGCAGGAAGCGGGCCTTAATTTGTGTCCGGGTCCAGGTAATCCGGGATGCCGTTGTTGTTGGAGTCCGGGAAGGTGATGCTACCGTCCCCGTTGATGATGATTTCCTCCCGGGTGGGTGTCCCGTCCCCGTCGTCGTCCGAATCCAGGAAATTGACCGTCAAAAACGCCCCGAAGGTGTCGCGTTCGGCCTCTTCGTCCGTATTGTCGTTATACAGGTAACCATCCCCGTCCAGGTCTTCGTCGATGGAAGGGATCCCGTCCCCGTCGTGGTCTGTCCGCTCCACCGTAAAGATTTGTACCGTAAAGACCAGCGGGCTGTAGGTGGGGATGCCGCCTGCGCTGTTGTTGAAAAATCCAAGGCCGGAGGGCATGATGATCAGGCCCACCCCCGCATCCTCAGCACTGACCGTACCGTCCGGGTTGGAAGAAATAGACGATGCTGGCTTGAAAAACGGCATGCCTTCCGTAAAGCCGCGGGCACCCGAAAGCGGGCCCTGCAGGCCGGCGAGGTCAAACCAGGTGGGTTCCACAAAGGTCCCGTCAAAAGACTGCCCGTTGAGCAGGCTGCCCTCGTAGGTGAGTAACACGGAATCCGCCACGGTAGGTGCTGATTCGGGTCCGCCCCCGCCAACTCGGGCTTCCAGGTAATAGAATGTATGGAGGACGTCCGCCTGGTCGTCCAGGCCAAATTCGTCGGCCGAGACTGAAATCTGTTTGCTGGAAACCTGGGTGCTCAGGGGTTCCTTGTCCGCATTCGCCCCGGCTATCGTATCGATCACGATCCGGTAATCGAAATCCGCCGGCGGGTTTTCAAATTCCTCGTAATTGTAGAAATGCGTCTGTAAAAACTCCTGGATGGCAGCCTCGTCCTCGGGCGCCACT
>CAXQQM010000290.1:0-11166 GCA_964226055.1 Robiginitalea sp.
CTTCGGCGCCTCCCAGTACCTCGCGAACAATTATTACACGAAGGCGGGAGACAGCCTGAGGGCACAACCCCTCCCGGAGGATTTCGCGAACACCTCGGTCATCCGGCCTTTCGATGTAGACCGGGACGGGGACCTGGACCTGTTTGTCGGCAACCAGTCGGTAACCGGTTCGTTTGGGAAGCGGCCGGATTCCCACCTGCTGCTGAACGAGAACGAATTCTTCAACCCTTCCCCGGATTTTGACGGGAAAGGCCTGGGCATGGTGACGGATGCCCTCTGGACGGATTTTAACGGGGACGGTCAGACGGACCTGATCGTGGTTGGAGAATGGATGGCGCCCCGCTTCTTTGCCAACCGGCAGGGTCGTTTCACGGAAGAAGACTTGTCCGGCGTTACCGGGTTGTGGCAGGCCATCGCGCCCTTCGATATGGACCAGGACGGGGATACGGATTACGTATTGGGTAACTGGGGGACCAATTCCAAATTCAGTGCCCCTGAAAATTTCCCGATGCGGCTCTACCTGTCGGATTTTGACCAATCCGGCAGCACGGACCCGGTGATTGCCACAGCCAAGAAAGGCCGCTATTATCCGTTGGTCGGTTTGGACGAACTGGCGTCCCAGATGGTTTCGCTCCGTAAAAAATACCCGAACTACAAGGATTTTGCAGGCCGGACGGTGGAAGAAATATTTGGTCCGGAAACCCTCAGAGAGGCGGAAGTTTTGGAAGTTGCCGAATTGCGGTCCGGCTTTCTCCGGAATGAAAACGGCCGGTTTGAGTTCGTTCCATTCGCCCCGGTACTGCAGGTAGCCCCTATCCTGGAATTACTGCCCCACGATTTTGACGGGGACGGGCGGGAAGAACTCCTGGCCGCCGGCAACTACTTCGGGGTCAAACCCCACCAGGGGCGCCTCGATTCCTTCCCGGGGGCCTTGATAGGCGGAGAAAATAAAATACTTTTGGCCAACCGGACCGGCCTGGACCTCATGCACCAGTCCGTGCGGAGGTTGGAAGTGATCCGGATGGGCCAGAAACCCTACCTGCTGGTAGTCTTCAACGATGCACCGGCTGCAGTTTACGAATTGACAAATACTAAAATAGCATACCCATGAAAACGAAAATTGCCATTGTAGCGGCCCTGGGTTTCCTGGTGCTTTCCTGCTCCGGGGAGTCCGAGCCCATTACTATCAGCCCGGAGGAATACCACGCCTCTGTGGACAAGGTCACCGAAGTCATGGTACACGACATCTTCAGCCCGCCGGTTGCCAGCCGGATCTATGTGTACCCAAATATAGCGGCCTATGAAATCATGGCGCTGCAAAACCAGGAGTATAAGTCCCTGGCAGGGCAGGTCACCGACCTGGAACCCATCCCGGCCCCTGAAGCGGGTTCCGGGGTGAACTACCCGCTGGCAGCCCTAGTGGCCCATATGGACCTGAGCCGGCAGCTCATCTTTTCGGAAGAACGGGTGACGGAATTCCGCGACAGCCTGTATAGCCGGTGGTCCGAAATCAACGAGGAGGAATTCGAGGCCTCCCGGGACTACGGCCTTGAAGTAGCTGCTTTTATCTCAGAGTGGATGGACAAGGACAACTACAAACAAACCCGGACGATGTCCAAATTCACGGTGAATACGGACGAACCATCGCGCTGGCAACCCACCCCGCCCGCTTATATGGAGGGCATCGAGCCCCACTGGAGCAAAATCCGCACGCTGGTCATCGATTCGGCTGCCCAGTTTAAACCGGCACCGCCCGTACCTTTCTCCATGGAGGAGGGATCCGATTTCCACCGGGAACTCATGGAGGTCTACGAAGTAGGCAATGCCATCACCGAAAAAGGGGATGAATCCGAGGAGGTGGCCATTGCGCGGTTCTGGGATTGCAACCCCTATGTGTCCGTGACCCGCGGCCACCTGATGTTTGCCACCAAAAAGATCAGCCCGGGGGCACACTGGATCGGGATTGCCAAGATTGCCTGCCGGAAGGACGGCAGCGATTTTGACAAAACGGTTTTCGCCTATACGAAGACATCCATCGCCCTGTTTGACGGATTCATCAGTTGCTGGGACGAGAAGTACCGGAGCAACCTGATCCGCCCGGAAACGCTCATTAACCAGCATATCGACGACAGCTGGAAGCCGGTCCTGCAGACCCCTCCCTTCCCGGAATACACCAGCGGGCACAGTGTGGTCTCCGGTGCTGCGGCTACCGCCCTGACCAGTATCTTCGGCGACGATTTCGCCTTTGACGACGATACCGAATTAGCTTATGGCCTGCCCGTGCGTTCGTTTAATTCCTTTAACGAGGCCTCTGCCGAAGCAGCCATCAGCAGGATGTACGGCGGGATCCACTACCGCATGGCGATCGAAGTGGGCCTGGACCAGGGGCGATCCCTCGGCGGCTTTGTCGTGGACCAACTGGAGATGAACCAGCCACAAACAGGCATAGCCGCAACTGAAACCGTAAAGTAATTCAGGATAATCTTTCTAGCATCTATGAAAAAAATAATCTGGACAGCAGGCCTCCTGGTGGTGCTGGGGGCCGCGGGGTATTTCCTGGTATATCCCTACGACTATATCGTGCGTTTTGAGGCACCGACCTTCCCGGGTGCTATCAACCAGTCCATCAAGATCTGGAACCGGGACGTAACGGCTGAGGACGCCCCGGTGACCCAGGACGACCTGTTACATCCCAGGCAGCAGATCCGGGCAGGGGATTCCGTACTCATCTGCCAGTGGGATATTGAACCGCTGACGGACTCCACTTCCATGGTAAGCGCCAAACTCCGGGACCGGGACCACAGCCTGGCCAACAAGTGGGAGGTGCTTTTCGGGAACAGTACCATCGAACGGGTGGGTGTACGCCTGATCGGGGAGTTCGCCGAAGGGTTAAAAGCCCATACCGAGGCCTTTGAAGTGGAAGTAGTGGGTGAAGCGGAACTCCCGTCCACCTTCTATGCCTACGTCCCCCTGGAGACCTCCCAGCACGGGAAGGCTGCCGGGATGATGGACAATTACGAATTGCTGGGCAGCGTGCTCAATTCGGCCGGCGTCACCATGAACGGGCCGCCGATGATCGTGGTAAATCGATGGAACCGGGAGGCCGACAGCCTGGCCTATGAATTCTGTTTCCCGATCATCCGCTCCACCCACTTGCCGGAATCCCCGCTGGTTAGCTATGACCGGCTTTATCCAAAAAAGGCGTTGAAGGCCATCTACCACGGCAATTACATCACCTCGGACAGGGCGTGGTACGCCTTGCTGGACTACGCGGAAAAAAACGGTATTGAGGTGGTTCCCGAACCGGTGGAAGTCTTCTTCAACAACCCGAACATGGGCGGGGATGCACTGAACTGGACGGCAGAAATTTACCTGCCGATCCGCGAGGAGGAATCCGGTACCGGACCCTAGACCCCAGGCATCCGTACCCCTGCGATGACCAGGGGGGGCCGACGGGCGTCGCTGCGCTTGGTTGACGGCGTTTCGCCTACTTGGCAAAGGCGATATAAATCAGGATGACGATGACGACCACCGAAAGCCCAACCTGCTTCACATAGCGGTAGGGGGTAATCTCCACCTGGTTTGTATACTCCAGCACGAAAGGGTCCGGCTTGGGCCGAAACTTCCCGATTATCAACATGATGGCGACATTCAACAGGAACAGGACTGCCATGATATGCAAATAATGCGGGTAGGCATCCGCCTGAACCTGGCGCAAGGCCGTGGTATCCGTGATACCGGATTCACGGGCGGCCTCAAGTGCGGCGTCCACCATCCCCGGGCCGATAATAAACTGGCTCAGGATATACAGGCTGGAGCCCAGGACGATGGCAACCTTGGCCGCGATGGCAGGCACCCGTTTGGTTAAATACCCTACCACGATAATGGTAAGTATCGGGATACTGTAAATCCCGTTGGCCTGTTGGAGGTAATTGAAGATACTTCCGGCATTTTCTATCACCGGCGCCACAAACATAGCGGCCAGTGCCAGCACAATCCCGAAAATCTTACCGTATTTCACGGTGGTGGCCTCGGAAGCCTCCTTATTGATATGTTGCTTGTAAATGTCAATGCCAAAGAGGGTCACCGAGGAATTGAGCACACTGTTGAAGGAACTCAGGATAGCGCCGAAGAGCACTGCGGCAAAAAACCCGACGAGCGGCCCGGGCAGGACGGCACGGACGAGCTCCGGGTAGGCGTCGTTGCTGGAGGCCAGGTTGCCTTCGAAGTAATAGTAGGCAATCATTCCAGGCAATACCAGGATGACAGGGCCCAGAATTTTAATAAAAGACGCCAGGAGCAACCCTTTCTGCCCCTCTGCCAGGTTTTTGGCCCCGAGGGCCCGTTGGATGATCTGCTGGTTGGTTCCCCAGTAGAAAAGCTGGACGAGCATCATCCCCGTGAAAATGGTGCTGAAGGGGACTTCCTGGTAGGACTCACCCGTAGAATCGAACCGCTCCGGACTGGATTCGATTAAAACGTCGAGTCCGCCCAGAACACTTCCGTCCCCGATAGCCATCAGGCCGAAAACGGGGATCATTACCCCGCCGATCAGCAGGCCGATCGCGTTGATGCTATCGGAAACAGCCACTGCCTTTAACCCTCCGAAAACGGCGTAGATGGACCCGATGATCCCGATACCCCAGATACAGATAATCCGGGCGGTAGGCTCCGAAACATCGAGGAGTCCGGCCACGTTGAACATCCCGCTGATGGCCACCGAACCGGAATACAGGATCACCGGCAGGAGCACCACCACGTAGCCGGTGAGAAAGAGCCCCGAAGTGATGGTTTTGGTGGTAATATCAAAGCGCTTGGCGAGGAAGCCGGGCACGGTGGTCAACCCGCCCTTCAAGTAGCGCGGCAGCAGGAATACGGCGGTAATCACCATGGTGATGGCCGCAAGCGTTTCCCAGGCCATTACGGACAACCCATCGAGGTAGGCGCTTCCGTTCAGCCCGACGATTTGTTCCGTAGACAGGTTTGTGAGCAGCAGGGACCCCGCAATGACGCCGGCCGTCAGGCTGCGTCCCCCCAGGAAGTAACCGTCTGAGGTGGATTCATTGGTTTTACGCGTGGCGAGATAGGAGATTACCGCTACAAGCAGCGTGAATCCCACAAAGGAAAGTATTCCGACCATGGCAGCTGGGATAGTTTGGTTTAGCACTTAAAAATAGGGGATTATTCATAAACTGAGCCCCCAATTTTGTTATTCCCGTAAATTGTCCCGCCCTCCTGGCCCTCAAACGCTTCAGGGCCTCCCCGATATTCCGTATTTTTGGGGTCCGGACCCGCCGGCCGGGCTGCTAGCGCAATGAAGATGTTACAGCCCCTCTGCCAGACACAATCTCATTAAATATGGCCCGACTCGCCTACATGCCCTGTCGAAAATTCCTGATTCTCCTCACTGCCCTCTTGGGGTATAGCTGTACGCAGTACGGACAGCTGGATTACGTCTGCCGGTTGCCTGGCCCGATCAATGAGGCATCGGGCATGGTCACCTACGACGGGAGAACCGTATGGATTATAGAGGATGGCAGCAACCCGGATAAGATCCGGGAGGTTGACTCCACCGGCAACCTGATCCGCGAGTTCGAAGTGGGCAATGCCCGCAACAAAGATTGGGAGGCGATGACTCTCGATTCACTGGGCCGGGTCTACATCGGCGATTTCGGAAACAACCAGAACTACCGGGACGATCTGGTGATTTACCGCCTGCCCGACCCCCGGTCGGAGCCCGGGGACAAGATCGAGGCGGAGGCGATCCGTTTTACCTATCCCGACCAGAAAAAATTCCCGCCCAAGAAGAAGGGGCTTTTCTTTGATGCCGAAGCCCTGTTCCACCAGGGGGGATACCTCTATATCGTGACCAAAAACCGTGCGGTGCCGTTTAACGGGATGGCCACCGTCTACCGGGTACCCGACCAACCCGGCGAATACGAGGCGGAAATCTTTGCCCGGATCCCCATATGCGATGACCGGCGCGCGTGCCAGGTAACCGACGCGGCCTTGTCGCCCAGCGGAAACCGCCTGGTTTTGCTTGGGTATGGCTACCTCTGGGTCTACGAGAACTTTGCCAGGACCGGATTTAAAGAGCCCCCCCGGAAGATCTCCCTAGGGACCAATACGCAACTGGAAGGCATTTGTTTTGTGACGGAAACCCTCGTTTACCTCGCGGATGAACGGAGCGTGGGGCGCGGGGGCAACATCTACAGTTTTCCACTACCAATCCCTCAAAACACACAGGATTAAAAAGTAAAGCCCAGGCCAAAGGAGAAGCGGAAACCGTCCGCGCCGTGGAACAGGGCCGTGTTCAAAGTGATCACGTCGATCCCATTCAGGAAAAACCCGCCTCCGTACGAGGTATGCCAGCGTTTGGACGGATCCCCCGGCTGCCAGACGCGCCCGTAATCAAAGCCGCCAAATACCCCGACGGATAAAGGCACCAGGCCCGTCCACATCTCGCCGAATTGCAACCGCAGGTCGGTGATCTGGTAATAGGCTGTTTTTCCCGAGAATCGCTCATTTCGGTAGCTCCTGGGCCCGTCGTTGGCGCCGATACTGGCTGCCTGGTAGAACGTATACCCATTGCCCATATTGAAGTGCGCCTTCCACCGGGTGGCCAGGACCAGCTTGCCGGAAGGGACCAACCGATGGTCCAGGCTCAATGACGGGATGATAAACCCAAACCGCTCTCCCCCCGAATTGAGCTGCTCCCTGAACCCCGCCTCCAGGCTGGAGGCCATCCCCAGGGTCGGGAAGGCGTCATTATCCCGGTTTTCGTAAAAATACCGCGCCGTTGCCCCCAGAAACTGAGTGGAATTCTCTTCCCCGTTAACCTGGAAAAAGGTATTGACAAACCGGTCCCCGGTCTCTTCTACAGTAAAGCGTTCATAGCTAAGCCCCACTCGAAAACTGCCGCCGAGCGGGCCCCGCCAGATCAGGCCGGGACGGGCGCTGAGGATCCGCAGGCGCACCCGGTTGTAGTCCAGGCCCAATTCGTCATCCGGATTTTCGGTCTCGTTGCCCAGGCCAAAGAAATTCCGGGTAAAATTCGGGCTTGTATACCGGGCCTTTAACTGGAGGTTCCAATTGCCCGCGATATTGGCAAACTCCCCTTCGTATCCCAGGTCGAAGCCGCTGGTGGCAAAATAGAACGCCCCCTGCAGGGAGTGGCGGTAGGTGAACGGGTTGCGGCGGAAACCGTAGCGTGTAAAGCTGTAGCCCAGCCCCAGCCGCACGCCGTCATCCGGGTTAAACCCGGCCGTGGGCAAAAGCTGGCTGGTGAAATTCGCCAGGTTCAGCGGCTGGAAGGTATTCACCAGGTAATTGTCCGTCAACACCTTCCTGGCCCCGCCCGGGCCATCGAATCGATTTTCCGAAGAGGCGTGATCGTATAGCACTGCCCTTGTTCCCGCAGTCGTGACATAGCGGTCTTCCCCCAACCCCCCGACAATCCGGACTTTTATTTTAGACTCCCGGTTGAGGTTCAGGTCAAAACGGTCGGCGTCGTCCAGGCCAAATACCCAGATTTCTTTTGTCAGCTCCGGCTGCAGGGTCCGCTCAAAAAACAACTTGCTCTTCTCCCCCTGGATGTTCCGGTAGGCCCTGACCGAAACGCCACCCCCGGGAAGCGAATGGATTTCAAACCAGTCGTCCTTGTCGGTCCCGGGAACTACCAGATAGCGCTGCAATACCTCAAAATAAGTATTGGCAAAAAGTTCCAGGCTCCGGAGACGGGCCAGGAGGGTTTCACGGATCCGGATACTGGTGGCACCGCGCACCTCCTCCGGGATGCCTTCCAGGGACGATTCGATTACCTCCTGGGTCACCCGTTCCCGGATCAGACGCGCCTGCTCCTCCCACTGGGAACGCGTCGTGCCCCCGAGCAGCGTCATATCCAGGGAGAAAGGGTTGGAATTGAAAGTCCGGATATTCCGGATTTCCTCGTTAAATCCCTCCATTTTTTTAACCCCGGGTACCAGGCGGGTCAGGATATTGCCGATAAAACCGTCCCCCATGATGGAAAACGCCTGGTCCCGGTCCCTGGGGATGGGCCGGTAGACAACGTTGCCCGTTTCTTCGTCCTCAAATTCCGCCCAGCGCCACTGGTCCTGGTGGCGGTCCCAGTCGCCTATGAGCATATCGAAGAGCCGGGCCCGGATATAGACATCCGTATCCACCCGGTACTTTTCGTCATCCCGCAGGTTGTCCAGCAGGTCGAAGGTGCTTTCGATATCTTCGGCAAACCCGAAACTCGCAAGGTCCTCATGCCCCTCCGACGGGTGCTCCTCAATCATATAGAGTTCATCGCCGAAATCCTCGTTGTATTTGCCAAGGGCCGGCTGCCTCGGCACATAGAACAGCCGGGGGTTCGTATGGTAAATTTCCAGGGTATCCATCAACGGGGAAAGCCCAAAGGGGGCGTAGGGGTGTGCCCCCGTGTAGAGGTCCTCCAACAGGTTCGCCGGAGCCGTATTCTCCAGGTCCCCGATAATATACTCTTCCTGGAAAGCCATTGCCTGCAGGTTTTGCTCGGCCTGCTTCCGGAGGGCACGCATTACGAACTCCCGGCCATCCCGATGTCGCAGGCGCAGCGACTTGGATTGCTGTCCACCGCCCTTGCGGACCGGGGTCAACCCCCCGTACAACGTGTCGATACGCACGGTCGGCACCTCCACCTGCTCCCCGTAGAGCTTCCGGTAACGAGGGCCCCATAGTTTGGTATGCAACCGGGATTTATCCACTTCCTCGGGCTCGTAAACCGAAGTGGTGACACTTTGGGGAAATTTAGCCTCAAAAATTTCAGGGTCCGGCTCAAATGGGGGTCCGTACACGGAGGAGGTAAATAGGAAGCGTTCATTACCCGCATCGTCCACCCCGAAAAACCGCACCCGGGAACTTCCGTCCTCGTACACCTCCAGCACGGCATATCCCCGTTGCCCCGTGGTAAAGACGCTGCCCCCCAGCTGATTCGTCGCCCCCTTCTTGGCCCCCGAACCGCTGACAATCTGCGGCAGCCCGTCGGCCACAATGTATTGGAGCGTGTGTTCGTGCCCGGAGGCGATCACCACGCGTTCGCCAAACCGCGCCAGGGTCAGCAGCCGCTTCTGAAGTTCCAGGTAGCGTTTGTTCTGCATGTCCTCTACGGATACCCCCGCAGTCTTCCGGAACAGGTTTACCAGCGTCCCGAGGACTGGGAGGGGTACCTTGCCGGAATACGGATAGAACTGTTGCCGGAAGGTATACTGGCCGCCGTGGACCCCGTAGCTGAACATCGGATGGTGGGTGGCTAGCAGGATCGTCTTGTCTGCGTGTTGTTTGATCTCGCTCCCGAGTTCCTCCCAGAATACGTCGCGGTTCTTGATCTCGCAGTCGTCGTTGATGGCCGGGCTCTTGTCCCAGTTGATCAGGTACCACTCCGTATCCACCAGGATTACCAGCAGGTCATCGGAAATTTCCAGCGTCTCTATCGGGCACCCGTCTTCCGGCAAAAAAACGTCCTTACGGTCCAGGTAGTCTTCCACGTAATTCTCCTGCCGCTTCAGCCCGATGATCCCCTCGTTGTACCAATCGTGGTTCCCGGGGATAAAAACCGGGCGGCCCCTGTAATTTTCCAGGGTCCGTAACTGGGCTTCCAGGTGGCTGGCCGCTTCGATGAAGGCCCGGGTGGAATCGGTTGCATCCGGCAGGCCGGCCGGGTAAATATTGTCGCCGAGGAAAATGGCCGTGCTATTTGTGTCGGCTGTTGACAGGCGGTCCCGGAAGCGTTCCAGGACCGGGTTCATCCCACCCAGGGGGGAAAGGCCGGCATCCCCTATCAGGTAGAATGTATGGGCCACTTCCGACTGGCTTTCCACATCCGTGGCCTGCTCGGGATCGTCATACTTCGGGGCGTAGGTGGCACAGGACCCCAAAAGGAACACCCCTGCGGTGATAGCGATAAAATGTTTTGCAAGGGCACTTCTGGGAGACATGTAAAATTTTGTACTTTGGATGATCAACAATAAATTCCCGTATGACAAAGCTGGCGGAAAGCACAGGCAAGTATGTGACTAAATTGCTCACCGAAGAGCTGGATGAGCGGTATCTTTACCACAACCTGAGGCATACGCAGCGCGTGGTACAAAGTACAAAAGAATTGCTTGAACACCATGAGCTGGACAAGGGGCAGACCGAGGAACTCATCCTGGCGGCCTGGCTGCATGATACGGGCTATACGGCTGGAAGTCAGGACCATGAAACCAAAAGCTGCGAGATCGCCCGGAAATTCCTGGGCGGGAAAGACCTGGAAGAGGAACGAATTGAGCGGGTCTGCGAACTGATCGAGGCCACCCGGCGGTTCTACACCCCGAAAAACCTGGCCGAAAAAATCCTCCGGGATGCCGATTCCTCCCACCTGAGCCAGAAAAGCTACCGGGAGACTGCCGAGCTGTTGCGGGAAGAACTCTCCCTTTTGGGCCTGGCCGAATATACCCCCGAGGAATGGCGGGAAACCAACATCAAAATGTTCCGTGCCGAGCACCAGTATTACACCGAGTACGCCCGGGAGAACTGGCAGGAAGGCAAAGACGACAATATCCGACGGCTGGTCAAAGACAAGAAAAAGCGGAGGAAGATGGCCAAGAAGGAAAAGCTCAAGGCCTACTACAAAAACGAAAGCCCGGAACGCGGCATCCAGACCATGTACCGCGTGTCCATGCGAAACCACCTGAAGCTAAGCGATATAGCAGACACCAAGGCGAATATCCTCCTGTCCGTAAATGCGATCATCATCTCCCTGGTAATCGCCAACCTCATCCCCAAACTAGACAACCCGACAAACGACTACCTGATCTACCCCACGGTGATCTTTATCGTATTCAGTATCATATCCATGATCCTGTCCATCCTGGCTACCCGGCCGAATGTTACCAGCGGCCAGTTCACCAAGGAGGATGTGGCCGAGAAAAAAGTCAACCTTTTGTTTTTCGGCAACTTCCACAAAATGAAGCTGCCGGATTACGAATGGGCCATGCAGGAGCTGATCAAGGACAAGTACTACGTCTACAACACGCTCACCAAGGACCTGTATTTCCTGGGGGTTGTTTTGCAGCGGAAATACAAGTTGCTGCGCTGGACCTACACGATTTTTATGGTGGGGATGATCCTGTCGGTAATCGCCTT
>CAXQQM010000291.1:0-11635 GCA_964226055.1 Robiginitalea sp.
GTTCAGACGTGTGCTCTTCCGATCTTGTAACCGCCTGCGGCCCGTCGCGCGACAGCATCCAGCCCACCACAGGCCTTGATTCCCTTCAAACTTTATCCGCCGCCGGGGAGGTTCCCCTGCCCCAGCGCTGGTGGGAGGAGTTTGACGACCCACAACTGGAAGTGCTTATCGATTCCGCCCTCTCGCGAAATTTCAACCTGGCTGCCGCCTGGGAACGGTTCCGGCAGGCCCGCTTTGTGCTGAAACGGGAAAAAGGCATCCGCTGGCCCCAGTTCGAGGGGGGAGCCCAGAGCGCCATCAGCCGGCCCCAGCCGGATTTTGCGGGGGGTGAAAACATCCAATTCGGGGCATCCGCACAATATGAAATAGACCTTTGGGGGCGCATCGGGACGGGACTGCGTGCCGAAGCTTACCGCGCCCAGGCCAGCCTGGCAGACTATCGGACAGCTTCCCTGTCGCTGGCCGCCGAGGTAAGCCTCACCTGGTTTCGCCTGAAGGCCGCCCGTCAGCAACTCGCCCTGGCCGAGGACCAGATACAGACCAACGAGGATATCTTCCGCCTGATCCGCGCCCGTTTCGGAGGCGGGCAGGTGCGGGCCGTGGATATCCTCCGGCAACAACAGCTGTTGGAATCCACCCGGAATCAGCGGCTCATATTTGAACAGAATGTGGCCCTGCTGGAACACCAGCTGGCCATTTTGCTAGGGAAACAACCCCAGGCTGTGGAACCGCCCGAAGCCCAGGACTTCCCGGAGCTCCCCGCCCTGCCGGCCACGGGCCTTCCCCTGGAACTCGTCCGCCGCCGGCCGGACATCCAGCAAGCCTACCTCACACTCCACGCCGCAGACCGGGATTACGCCACAGCTGTCCGGGCCAAATACCCACGGCTCTCCCTTCGGCTCTCCGGCCAGCAACGGGCCAATGACTACGAGAGCCTGTTCCAGGAATGGGCGTATACATTGGCCGGGAACATCGTGGCCCCGCTATTTTATGGGGGGTCCCTCTCCGCCGAGGCAAACCGCAGCCAATCGGCCCGGCAAGAAGCCATCTACAATTACGGACAGACCGTGCTCACCGCCTTCCAGGAAGTGGAAGATGCCCTGGTGCAGGAGGAGGTTCAGGCCAGCCGCCTGGAAATCCTGGAAAAACAACTGGACCTCGCCCAGAAAACCAACGGCCAGCTGCGGAATGAATTCCTGAACGGATTCAGCCCCTACCTGGACGTCCTGCTGGGGCTCGACCAGGAACAGCAACTCAAACGCGACCTGATCGACGCCCGCCTTGCCCAACTCGAGATCCGCGTAGGCCTGTACCGCGCCCTGGCCGGGTCCTTTGAGACCGAACGCCAAATCGCCCTAACCTCCGAAGAAAAAACGAAACCATGAGCCAAAAGAAAATACTCCTGATCTGCCTGGCCATCCTCGGGGCTGCTGCCCTGGTCACCGTGCTGATCTACTCCACCGAGCCGACCGCTCAACGGGAAGCCGCCACCCGGCAAACCGCTATGCTGGTGGAAACCCTGCCGGCCGACGCCGGGACGTTTACCCCCGTCCTCTCGGCCACCGGGACGGTCCGCGCCGTGGAAGACGTGCAGCTGAGCCCGCTGGTGAACGGGCAGGTGATTCGCCGCGACCCGGCCTTTGCCCCTGGCGGCTTCGTGAACGAAGGAGACATCCTTTTACAGATACAGCCGGCGGATTTCCAGAACACCCTGGACCTGCGCGAGAGCGAACTCCTGCAGGCACGCACGGAACTGAACGTAGAGATGGGCCGGCAGAAGGTGGCCGAACAGGACCTCGCCCTGGTGGGCGGGGATTCCCTCTCGCCTGAAGAGCGGGAACTCGTGTTGCGCAAGCCCCAGCTGCAGGCCGTACAGGCCCGGATCAAAGCAGCAGAGGCCGCCGTGGCCCAGGCCCGCCTGAACCTCAGCCGTGCCACCATCCGCGCCCCTTTCAACGCCCATATCCTTACCCAGAATGTGACCGTTGGCTCCCAGGTAACCCCGGGGGACAACCTGGGCCGGCTGGTGGGCACGGAGGCCTACTGGGTGGAACTCACCGTCCCGGTAACCCAACTCCGCTGGCTGGAATTCACCCATGACGGGCAGGAAGGCGCCCGGGTGGAAATCCGAAACCGCTCCGTCTGGGACGACAACGTGATGCGGGAAGGCCGCCTCTTTCAGCAGGTAGGCGCCCTGGACGCCCAGACCCGGCTGGCCCGCGTGCTGGTCCGGGTGGAAGACCCGCTGGCCCGGGATGCCGAACCGGGCACACCCCCGCTGATGATCGGGTCGTTTGTGGATTGCCGGATTGAAGGCCGGCCTGTGGAAAACACCGTGCGCATCAGCCGGGACCACCTGCGAACAAACCAGACCGTCTGGGTAAACGAGGGCGGCAAGCTCTCCGTTCGCGATGTCACCGTGGTACTCACCGACATGAACCACGCCTACATCTCCGAAGGCCTGAACGGGAACGAACAGGTGGTGACCACCAACCTGAGCACGGTTTCGGACGGCATCGCCCTCAGGACGGAAGGCGGAGCATCCGCTGACGGAGAAGGCAACCAGCCCGAGGCCGAAGAGGTTTCAGCCGCCGGGGATACACCCGCCGCCGGCGATTCCGCTCCGACAAACCCCCAAAGCGATTGAGATGAAAGAAGAAGACAACAGCCCACGGAAGGAAGGCGCCATTGGATACATGGCCCGCAACAGCATCGCGGCCAACCTGCTGATGATCATCTTGCTGGCCGGGGGTATCTGGACGATGTTCAACATCCAGAAAGAGGTATTCCCCAACTTCCAGCTGGACTTTGTAAATGTGGACGTGGCCTACCCGGGCGCCTCCCCGGCTGAGGTGGAACAGGGCATCCTGCAGCCGGTTGAAGAAGCCGTGCGCGGCGTGCAGGGCATCAAGGAAATCGTCTCGGAAGCCCGGGAGGGGTCCGGGAGCGTCACCATCGAACTGGTGGCTGGCTCGGACCGGATGAAAGCCTTCCAGGACATCGACCAGGCCGTGAACCGCATCCGGACCTTCCCGGACGACATCGAACAGCCCGAGGTGGCCCTGCAGGACCGGCAGCGGGACGTGATGGAAATCGGCATCTACGGGGAAACGGATATCTGGACGCTCCGCCAGCTGGCCGAACGCATGCGCACCCGCCTGCTCGCCAACCCGAACATCACCCAAGTATCCCTGAACAACGTGCCGGAATACATGACCCACGTGGAGATTCCCCGCCACAACCTGCGGCAGTATGGGCTCACCCTGGGCCAGGTGGCCGACATCATCCGCCAGAGCAGCCGGGACGTCCCCGCCGGGGCCGTGGAAACACAGGCCGGGGAAATCCTGCTTCGTATGCAGGAACGCAAGCAATGGGCCGAGGAATTCGGGGATATCGCCGTGATCACCTCGGAATCCGGGGCCAAGGTGTCCCTGGCCGAAATCGCCACCATCCGCGACGGGTTTGACGAGGTGGGCTTCCACGGGCAATTCAACGGCACGCCCTCCGTGGAGCTCGAGATCTTTCGAATTGGCGACCAGAGCCCGCTGGACATCGCCGAGGCCGTACAGGCCGAAATGGATTCCTTCCAGCTACCCCCGGGGGTGAATTTCCGCATCGACTCCAACCGGGCCGAAGACTTCCGCGAACGCCTATCGCTCCTCACCGAAAACGGGCTGGCCGCCATCGTCATCGTCCTGGTGATCCTGACCCTCTTCCTGGAGGCCCGCCTGGCTTTCTGGGTGATGATGGGGATGGCCATCAGCTTTATCGGGGGGATGATATTCCTGCCCATGGTGGGGGTCAGCGTCAACATGATCGCCATGTTCGGCTTCCTGGTCGTCCTGGGGATTGTGGTAGACGACGCCATCGTGGTGGGGGAAAACGTGTACGAATACCGACAGCGCGGCTACTCGTTTATACAGGCCGCCATCCTTGGGACGAAAGACGTGTCCAAACCCGTGATCTTCAGTATCGCCACCACGATTATCGCCTTTGTCCCCCTGCTGTTTATGCCGGGGGAAAACGGGATGTTCTGGCAGCCCCTGCCCATTGTGGTGATCGTCATCCTGGCCGTGTCCCTGCTGGAGGCGCTCTTTATATTGCCTTCCCACCTGGCGCACAAGGCGAAAACCAACAAAAAGCCTACGCTCATTAAGAAATTCACAGGGCGTCTCGAAGGCTGGCAACGGCAATTCGCCAAAGGTTTCGACCGGGTGATCGACCGCTACTACCGACCCTTTCTGGACAAGTGCCTGGAGTACCGCTACATCACGCTGTCCGCAGCCCTGGGACTCCTGCTCATGGTAGGCGCCTACGGCCTGAGCGACCATATGGGGATGATCATGATGCCCGAGGTAGCCGCCGACGAAATTGAGGCCGGGATCCGCCTGCCAGTGGGGACCACCCCAGACCAGGCCGCCAAGGTAGCCAACGACGTGACCGCCTCCACCCAGCGGATGTTTGAGGAGCACAACCTCTACGAGGTGGCCGAGGGGATCAAGACGAACGTGCGGGGGCAGAATTTTATCGATGTGGAAATCGTGATGCTGCCGCCGGACCAGCGGGATATCACCGCCGGGGAGGTCATCGCCCTGTGGCGCGACAATATCGGCGACATCGACGGGGTGGACCAGATCTCCTTTGAGGCCGAACGGGGCCCGGGCGGGGCGCGCCAGGCCATCAGCATCGACCTGAGCCATACGGACGAGGAAGTCCTGGAACGGGCCAGCGCCGCGTTCATTGAGCGAATGGAATCCTTTTCCAACACCCGGGACGTCACCGATAACTACAACAAGGGCAAGCTGCAATACGACTTTAAACTCCTGCCCGAGGGCCGCAACCTGGGGCTCACTTCCGGGGACGTGGGCCGGCAGGTCCGGGACGCGTTTTTCGGCTCCCTGGCCATGCGGCAACTCCGCGGGATGAACGAGATCGAGATCCGGGTGAAACTCCCCTACGAGGAGCGCAAAGACATCCAGAATCTGGAGGACTTCCTGATCGTGACCCCGTCGGGGGTGCAGGTGCCCCTGCTGGACGTGGTATCCGTGGAGGAGCGGGAGGCCTTTACGAGCATCAACCGGAGGGACGGCCGGCGCGTGATCAACGTGGGCATGGATACCGAACCGGCCAACGCGGTGAGCCGGGTGCTCGCCCGGATGCAGGAAGAAGTGCTGCCGCAGCTGCGGGCGGATTTCCCGGGCATCACCTGGACCTTTGAAGGCTCCCAGGCAGATATGCGGGAGAGTACCGCCAGCCTCTGGAACGGCTTCGGCATGGCCATGTTTGTCATCTACGCCCTGCTGGCCATCGCCTTTGGCAGCTATACGCAGCCGCTTATTGTGATGACGGCCATCCCCTTCGGGATCATCGGGGCGGTCATCGGCCACATCCTGCTGGGATACGACCTGTCCATCGTAAGCCTCATGGGGGTGATTGCGCTCTCCGGGGTGGTGGTAAACGACTCGCTCATCATGATTGACTACGCGAACAAACAGCGGCGGGAGAACTCCGTCTACGAATCCATCCACGAGGCCGGCCTGCGCCGCTTCCGCCCCATTATGCTCACCACGCTCACCACCTTCGGCGGGCTGGCGCCCATTATCCTGGAGCGTTCCAGCCAGGCGCAATACCTGATCCCCATGGCCATTTCCCTGGGCTTCGGGATCGTGTTCGCCACGAGTATCATCCTGGTGATCGTGCCCTGCCTCTACCTGACGCTGGAGGACGCCAAACTCTATTTCAAAAAAGGCGAAACGGTGGAGCGGACGGATGTGCTGGACGACCGGCCGGATCCGGAGCCTGCTTCGAAACAGCCGGCGTTGGCGGACAAATAGTTCAATTTGCTAATTTGGCAATTTGATAATTAATGGGGTTTGGGCGAAGCATAAGTAAGCCGGTTCTGGAGCTAGGCGAAGCACAAGACAGCCGGTTCTTCGTTAGGTGATTCAGCAACTGACGTTGCTGAACCAGTCAATACCGCCTAAAGTCGTTCCAAGGCTTCACGACTTTTTCACGGCGGTATTTCCTTTCACTAACACTTCGAACCTTTTTTCTTGTGCTTTCGCCTTTGATTCACCAAACCTTTCTTCTTGTGCATGCGACTTCCAGAATTAGGGCCGCCTCCTATTTGTAACTTTTGACTCCGGATATAACCTATTCCCATTCTTCGAACTGCATTGCCGCAGTTGAATTTTTCTATCTTTAATCGGTTTCCCTCTCACATTTAACCAATCAATATGAAAGACCGATTCTGTTTGAAATCCTGCCTGTTCCTGGCTGTGCTGCTGGCAGGCGCTGCACCTCTTGCCGGGCAGCAGGTGCCGGACGCGGACGGTATGGAGGCTTCCGTTGATTCCATTTTCAGTGCTTTTGACGGGCCCAACCAGCCGGGTGCTGCTGTGGCGGTGTGGCAGGATGGAAAAATCGCCTTTAGCAAAGGATACGGCAGCGCCAATGTGGAATACGGGATACCCGTGACCCCGGATGAGACCATTTTCCACGTGGCGTCTGTATCCAAGCAATTCACCGTGTATGCCATCCTCCTCCTGCAGGCAGATGGAAAACTTTCACTGGACGATCCCATCCGCAAGCACATCCCGGAAGTACCGGATTTTGGCACCCCCATTACACTGCGCCACCTGGCAAGCCATACAAGCGGCATGCGCGACCAATGGTCATTGTTGCAAATGGCCGGATGGCGAATGGACGATGTAATTACTGTAGACCATATCCTGAAACTGGTGGAACGGCAAAAGGACTTGAATTTTAAGCCAGGAGAGGAGTTCAACTATTGCAACACCGGGTTTACGCTACTGGCGGAAACGGTGGCGCGTACCTCGGGTTTAACGTTTGCCGAATTCACCCAGGAGCGCATCTTTGAGCCGCTCGGGCTGGAACACACGCTTTTCTATGACGATCACGAAAAAATTGTCCCCAACCGGGCGTACTCGTATTACCGCGAAAACGACGTACTAAAAAAAGCCGTGCTGAGTTTCGCGAATGCTGGGGCTACCAGCCTCTTTACCACGGCCGAAGACCTCGTCCGTTGGGCCGACCACCTCAACAACCCGCCATCTGGGAAAATTGAGGAAATGGTTGCGCAAATGGATCGCCTCGCCGTGCTCAACAACGGCGAAACCTTTGGCGGTGCTTATGGGCAGTTTATCTCGCCGTACAAAGGGTTAAAGCAAATTCAACACGGGGGTGCGGATGCCGGTTATCGTTCTTACCTGGGAAGGTTTCCGGAGCAGGATTTCGCGGTGGCGGTCGTTTCGAATTATGCTAATTCCGGACCCAACGGTCTGGCCCTTCAGGTAGCCGACCTGTTTCTGAAGGACCATATTGAGGAGCAGGAAGAAGCCCCGGCACCTCTGGAGGCTCCTACCATTCCGATGGAAGAAGATGCCCTGAGATCTTTTGAGGGGTATTACTGGTTCGATGAACGCGAGACTTACCGGCGCATCTACCTGAAGGACGGGTACCTGATGTACCACCGTGCGGGTGGTGCGGAAAACCGGATGGCTCCCATCGGTCCGAACCAATTTAAGATGCTGGATATCGGGGTGAATGCTGTTGTGGAATTTACGGAGGAACCCGAGGGCAAGGTGATGACTTTCAAGGACCCCGGAGGAGAAATTACGCGTATGGCGTCCTTCGATTACGTGGAGGGCGATCCGGACCTTTTTGAACGCTATGCGGGTACCTTTTACAGTCCGGAATTGGACACCTCCTATCAACTCGTCGTGGAAAACGGAAAACTGATGGCCCGGCATAACCGACTCCCGGACGTGCCCCTTTCCCTGATACGCGGTGACCGCTTCAGCATTGGTCCGTACAGCGCGCAATTCAAAAAGAACCCGGACGGTGAAATTTCCGCTATGCTGGTTACCACGGGACGGATTCGGGACCTGGTTTTTGAGAAGCAGTAGTTACGGGTTGGGGTGAAGCACAAGAAAGTCGGTTCTGCAGTTGGGCGAAAGCACAAGAAAGCCGGTTCTGGAGCTAGGCGAATGCACAAGAAAGCCGGTTCTTCGTTAGGTATTTTTGAAGCTGGCGCTTCAAAACCACTCTATGCCGACTAAAGTTGCTCCAGGGCTTCGCAACTTTTTGACGTCCGCATTTCGCTATACTCACACTCCGAACCTTTTTACTTGTGCATTCGCCTTTGACTCACCGAACCTTTTTACTTGTGTCTTCGCTCTAAAAAACAGGCTTTTATACTTTGCTTATTGCCTTGGTGACTTTCTTGTGTTTCACGTTCAAATTGATCCCATTGAGCTTTCTCATCTACAATATTCATCCCTTACCAGATAATATACCTCCTCTCCTAAAACCACTTGCTTGAGGACAGTAGAGCCTTGTCCATTGCTTTCCGAGAGGTTCTTGAGGAAGAACATCCAAACTTTTCCAACGTCTCCTAACTGATTTTTCGGGATTTTTAATGAAAATTTTCCTGATGCATCTGCGCGGGTTTCTATTCCGGAATCAAAATGTGCAACTTTCACAGATGGTAAGATGGTTCCGTTGTAATCCTTTGCGGTTCCGGATATCGTTGCTGATTCCTGTCTTTCAGAAAAATAAACTTCCCCGGGTCTCAATTCGCTTTCTACTTCTACCACCTCGATAATCTCAATAGGTTTTGATTTAATGTAGGCATCCGGATCGGCAGGCGAAAGGGTATCCGGTATGCAGGAGAGTAGCGTGAGGGATAAAATTCCCATAGTCGATGGGAGAAGGTGCTTGAAAGTCTGGTCGAACATGGTGTTTTAATTTATTCCAAGAAACGCGATTCTCCGGCCCAATTCAAGGAAGAATGAGCGAATGGGTCAGATCAATGCGTGTACTTGCATACTACACCTTAAAATAAAAATTATTCACTCGCGGATATCGGAAGTTTCGAGGTTGTTGTACGCAGACAAAACGATTGCCAAAACTACAACCAGCCCTAAGAAGACGGCGAGCAAGGTGTGGTCTGTAAAAAGGCCGACGCCCAGGAATCCCTGGGTTTGTTACAAGGTGATCGCGGACTTTGGCAACATATTTGCACTGCTTCCAGCAAATCCAACTCCTATGACCCCTCCGTACCTTCCCGGGCGCAAAACGAAAAAGCCGGGTATCCGGCGCCTGGTGCAACCACTTGTTGGGCTGGCCATCATCCTGATCAGCCTCACCCCCCTGCACGGGCAGAAAAAAGGTTACCTGCCCGGATACATCATTACCCTGGAAGGGGATACCATCCGCGGGCAGGTGCGCGACCGGCATCCCGGGCCTTTTTCGGATCTGTATTCCCGGATCCGGTTTATCCCGGAGGGGAAACGGCGGCGGCAGAAACTGGCCCCCGGGGCGATCCTTGGATACCGGGCGGGCATGCGGGAGTACGCAACCGTACCGCTGCGGGAGGAGTCTGCCTTCTTTCGCTTCCGCTACGTGCTGGACCCCGGCGCAGAGCGGGTCTTCCTGCGGGTCCTTAGACGGGACGGGCCGCTCACCTACTACCATCGGGAATTTATCCACGACGACAACAGCTATCTGGACTACTTCCCGCTCTTCCACCTGCAGGGCAAACGGGATATGGTGCGGGTTACCCAGGGCATCCTGGGCCTCAAACGCAAGCGGTTGATGGAGTACTTCCGGCACTGCCCGGAGCTGGTGCGCGCCATCGAATCCAAAGAACTTAACGAACCGGATTCCGTATACGAATTCTACCTGGAGCGCTGTGGGGCAATTCGCTGAAAGCTCCAGGGGTTTCTCTGTGGTGGTTGGCTGAAGGCAGCCGGGTTATGTATGTAATTTCCAGGAATAAAAAAGCCCCCGAAAGCGGGGCTATCTATTCGCGCAAATGCCTACCAGGTCCCCATCACAATCATCAGGCTGTTGCGGACTATGCGGAACTCGCCCATGGCCGACATGTGGGCCTGCCAGGCGCGGTCAAAGGCGGCGCGCTGGCTTTCCGGGACCAGGCCGCGGGTCCCCCCCAGGGCCGATTTCATGTCCTTGAAACCGACGAGTACCCAATGCGTTTCCCCTTTGGACGACAGGCCCATATTGATGGATCCCATCGTCACCAGGCGGTTGGCCGGGTTGTTGGCCGCATTGAATTTGGCAAAGGAGGCCGTCATCGCATTGGCATCTTCCACATCCAGCACAAAGAGTTGTCGGAAGGGGTATGCCCCGTCATCGTCCCCGTAGGCATCGAGGATGGCGCCGGATAATGAGCTGTTACTCTTGGAGATCTGGGCATTGATCCGGTGGAGGAAAAGCTGGAAATCCGTGCTTTGCCCGGCGTCGTACATGCCGCCAAGAGCCTCCTGGGAGCCGGTAAATACCAGCGTATGCGTGTGGTTGTCGCCCGGTTCGTTAAAATGGTTCTCGTACAGCCAGACGGAAACCCCATCGGGCTTGTTCGCCTTGTAATAGGTGTCTACCATGTTGTAGACCGATTCCACGTCCTTGGATTCAACAGTAAAATTGTACGCGGTAAAGTACGCGGTTTGCGCCTGTCCGGCCATGGCAACGCACAGCAGGGACAGCAATAAAAATCGTTTCATAATCATATGGTTTAGGTTGTTCCTCATAAGGTAGGAAATGAAATGATAGGTTTCTGGTTTTCAGGGGGATATATTTCAGGTCGGTATCGGGCTGGATGCGAGTGCTATGGCTTTACGTGGCTCTGGAGAATAGATGGAAGTCCCGCCCGGTGTTAGTGCCCCCCGCTACCGCCAGTCAACAATCCTAAATATTTCATAATGTTTAATTTTTTAGTTTTTTTATTAAACATTAGTTGTATATTGTAGATGTGTTAGAAAGGCGAAATTCTTCCACACACTCCCCGGGATAGAAACCCGCGGACAAAAAGCTTACAACTATGAAAAAGGAGAACTTTAACCCTACGCAATTGGCAGACATGCACTCAGACGGAGTCCATTTTGATTACCGCAAGAATGCCGGTAGGTTCTTTGACCAGCGCCTGCAAGAAGCTCGTCAGATTGCTATTCAATCCCGCATGTAGGTACCTGCTACTCGGTACCTCGATGCATGGGGGATCACTTAAGCCCCGTTCCCCCGCAAACCCCGCACCTGGTGTCGGGGTTTTTTTATGGGCTGTTTCTCACCGATTAAAACAGCCAGTCCCTTGGCAACATCCGGCCCTCCGGCGGCCAAGGTAATGAGGTAAGCGCGGCTGGAATTTAAGGTTGCATCCTGGCCAGAACGGCCCGGGCAGCGGCTTCCCCCGAAGCCATGGCGGCATTCAGCGAGCCGTTCAGCCGATAGTCGCCGGCGGCAAAAATCCCATCGGCAATTTCTGTTTCCCCGGGGGGAACACCCAGGGACACGTACTCCAGGTCCGGGAGGGCGCGGTCAATGGCGTAGTGTCGAAGCAATTCCCGGGTTTCAATCCCGCAATATTCCTGCAGTTCCAAAGCAACACGCCGGGCGAGTTCCCCGGCAGACAAATCGTGCGAACGCACCACGGTGACCGAGAGAATGGGCCGGCCGCCCGCCTGCTGTCCATAGGGGTAATACAGGTTATTGATCAGGGCACCGGGGTCTGCCACCAGGCCGATGATACCTTCCGGAAAACTCCGGGCAGGAACTGTAAAATACAGGTTATCACAGCGTTTCCAGCGTACGGACT
>CAXQQM010000292.1:0-10960 GCA_964226055.1 Robiginitalea sp.
CTACCCCACCTGTGACACTCGTTCCCTACCCGACGCTCTTCCGATCTTGAGAATTTCCTGGACACCCGGCAGACGGCCTTTGACACCATTTACACCGGCGACCTGAGCGATCCGCAGTTCCGGGACATTTACGCCCCGGTGGACGGTTTTGTGGTCAACGGCGGGTTTAAGTGGCAGTTGTAACCTCCCGGGGAATCGATTGTCAGGCGGTTTGGGTTCCGGGGTAGTATTTATCCCGGAGCCAAAATGCCACCCGCACCAGCAGGATCAGGGCCGGGACTTCCACAAGCGGCCCGATGACCCCGGCAAATGCCTGGCCCGAATTCAAGCCGAAGACGGCGATGGCCACGGCGATGGCCAGTTCAAAATTGTTGCCTGCGGCCGTAAAGGCAATGGCCGCGTTTTTGTCATAGCTGGCCCCGGCGGCCCGGCTTACAAAAAATCCGATCAGGAACATCAGGGCAAAATAGATCAGCAGGGGAACTGCAATCAGTAGCACATCCCCGGGAATTTCGACAATCAGTTCCCCTTTCAGGGAGAACATGACCACGATGGTGAACAAGAGCGCGATAAGCGTCAGGGGGGAGATGGTTGGGATAAATTTATTTTCGTACCATTCCACGCTTTTTGCCCGGACCAGGAGCCAGCGGCTGAGGATTCCCAGGGCAAACGGGATGCCCAGGTAAATGGCAACGCTCTCGGCAATAGTGGCAATCGAAATATCTACCAGGGCGCCCTCGAACCCGAAATAGGGGGGAAGGACGGTGATGAATATCCAGGCGTAAAAACTGTAACCGAACACCTGGAAGATGCTGTTCAGGGCCACTAACCCGGCGCCGTATTCGCTGCTGCCTTCGGCCAGGTCGTTCCAGACCAGGACCATGGCAATACAGCGGGCCAGCCCAATGAGGATGAGCCCCACCATGTATTCGGGATGGTCTCCCAAAAAGAGGACGGCCAGGACAAACATGAGCACGGGCCCGATGATCCAGTTCAGGAGCAGGGAGATGGATAGCACTTTCAGGTTGCGGAACACCCTGGGCAGCAGGCTGTAATTTACCTTGGCCAGGGGCGGGTACATCATAACGATCAGCCCGATGGCAATGGGGATGTTCGTGGAGCCGCTGCTGTAGGAATCGATTCCGGAGGCGATCCGGGGGAATCCATATCCGAGGCCCACCCCCAGGGCCATGGCCAGGAAAATCCAGAGGGTGAGGTAGCGGTTGAGGAATCCGAGGCGTTTCGGTGCGTTTTTTGCCATAAATGCTTAACAACAAGTATCTTTTAAATGGACATCCTGGTCCAGGAACTGGCTGAATTCCGTTTTCATCGCATTCCAGTTTTCACGGTCAATGCAATAACAGACGCGGGTCCCGTCCACATCGCCCTTAATCAGCCCCATGCTGCGAAGCTCTTTCAAATGCTGGGAAACGGTGGGTTGTGCCAGCCCGATCTCCTCCACCAGGTCCCCGCAGATACAGGCATCTACACGGAAAAGGTGTTGCAGGATGGCAATGCGCGCCGGGTGGGCAAACACCTTGGCGATCAGGGCCAGTTCATTCTGCTGCTCGGTGAATATTTCGGACTTGGTCAACCCCATTATTATTAGTTTATTGCAATAATACAATATACAATGACAATTTTTAGAAAAAGCGAGATTTTTTTGGGGGGGCACCAAACCGGGAGGTTTTCCCTGGGAAGTATCCGCCGCGTTTCTTGCAGACCCAAAGCGTTCAGATTCCTGTGTATCCTGAAAAGGACTAAAAACCGTACGTTAGCGTCAGGCTCCAGATAAAATCTTCCTCGGGGAGGATATCCGTATCAATAGCCTTGTTGAAGAGTGCTGAAATCGAAACAGGGCAGTTGCGGAGGGCAAGTGTCGCAGTAAGCGTACTATAATATCCGTGCAGCGCATCCTGAGACAGGTAAAACACCTGGGGGCTGAGGACCATATAGAGACGCCCGGCGAGGTCCAGGTCGGACAGCGTACTGTTCAGTGTCACAAAATTCACCCGTTTCGAGGTGTCGTCAAAGCCCCAGGAGGTCAGGTAATAGGCCCCGACCTGAATTTTTTCACTGATTTTAAAACTGGGCGCCAGTTCGGCTGCCAGGAATCGGCGCGCACTGTTGATGGTTTTTTCCACGCCATTATCCAACACAGTTGCGGTGCGAAAATTTAAGGCCGGATGCGCCCCCACACGTAGTGAGAACCGCTCATTGTCAACAGCCTGGTAGCGAAACCAGAAAAGCAAGGTCCAGGGCCTCCCCTGCAGGGAGAATCGGATATCCGGTTCCACACTAAAACGCTTCCGGGCAAACTTTCCAAGGAAGAATGCTGCCGGGTCGCCCAGGGAAAATGACGGGATGAGCGAGATGCCATTATTGGTCACGGAAAAGGAACCGCTAACATGGTCCAGCAGGGGTTCACTGGGTTAAATGCCTTCGCGTAGAACCTGGCCCGAAAACTGGTCCAGAACGGCAGTGGAATCCCGGTCCTGGGCCTGTATCCTTGCGGTCACCATGAACAATATGGCCAGAATCCCCATTGAACAGGTACGTCAGATAGATTTTATGAACATAGAAATAGCAATCAGTGCGCGGCTGTCAATTCAGCATGCGGTACTCATTCGGCGTATAACCGACATTCTTCTTAAAAAGGCGGGAAAAATGCTGGGGGTATTTAAACCCCAGGTCAAAGGCGATTTCACTGACGGATTTGTCCGTGTCGAAGGTCCGGGCCTTGGCCGTTTCGATGAGTTTATCCTGGATCAGGTCTTTGGCGGACTTTCCGGTTTCCTTCTTGATCAGGTCCCCGAAATAATTGGGCGATAAGTGCAGTTCCCCGGCAAAATAGGCAACTGTCGGCAACCCGATTTCCCGGGGTTTGTCCGAATTGAAATAGCCATTGAGCAATTTTTCAAATTTGCCCACGACGCCCTGGTTCTTGTGTTCCCGGGTAAAAAATTGCCGGTCGTAAAAACGGTGGCAATAGTTCAGGAACAATTCGATATTTGAGGTGACCAGTTTCCGGCTGTGCCGGTCCATTCCCTGCTGCAATTCAAATTCTATTTTGTAAAAACAGTCCAGTACGATTGGCCGGTCCCTGTCCGATATGTGCAGCGCCTCATGGAGCTCATAGGAAAAGAAGGAATGGGAGTCGATAACTTTCCCGAGTTGGGTTCCCAGGAGCAGGTCCGGGTGGAAAAGCAAGGCGAAGCCCGTTGGCTGGTAATCCGTTTCGATATGTTCGATGTTGACTATCTGGCCCGGGCCCACGAAAACAAGAGTCCCGTCCTGGAAGTCGTAATTCTGCCTGCCGTACTGCATGATGCACTGTTGCCCCTGCTTGAGGAAAATCCCGTAAAAATGATAGCGCACCGAGCGGGTACCCTTGCGCGGCTTCCAGTCGGCCTTGGACAAATCCACGACGGTTACCAAAGGGTGGCTTGCGGACAATCCCAGCCCCTTGCAGTAGTCATTGACCATTTCAAGTTCCACCATGTTTTTCATTGTCGGCTATTTAACATCAAAAATAGGCAATCAGTGCCATTCTCAACAGGATGTGCCTGGCCATCAGTAATAATGGTATGACTAACCGTATTTCATATACTAAGCTTCCGCTCTTTCGTGTCCATATTTGTAGTGTGTCAAAATTCCCCGAAGGAAATCTTAATGAGTCACTTATGAAGCCACTATTTTCTATTGTTTTATTGATTATATCGCTTACCGCCACCGCTCAAAACCCCATTGTCAGTACAGCGGACGGTGAATTGCGAGGAGTACAGGCCGAGGCTGTTGCCAGTTTTAAGGGAATTCCCTTTGCGGCTCCCCCGATTGGCGAATATCGCTGGAGACCCCCACAGCCGGTAACACCCTGGGAAGGAGTGCGCGATGCCGTAGACTACGGTCCAATTTGCGCACAGTCGGGCTGGGGGGGAGCTCCGGGCACCATTGTTGACGGGTCATCTGAAGACTGTTTATATCTCAATGTCTGGGCTCCTGCAGATGCCGGGGCTAATGAAAAATTGCCGGTAATGGTATGGTTTCACGGCGGCGGTTTTACAGGCGGCAGCGGTTCCGGGGCAGGGACGGTTGGCGATGAATTTGCAAAACAGGGA
The DNA here is from genome assembly GCA_964226055.1 of Robiginitalea sp. Classification (GTDB taxonomy): domain Bacteria; phylum Bacteroidota; class Bacteroidia; order Flavobacteriales; family Flavobacteriaceae; genus Robiginitalea. The sequence goes on from CAXQQM010000292.1 coordinate 4,119, forward strand.
GTTATCCTGGTTACGGTTAATTACCGGTTGGGTCGTTTGGGCCATTATGCATTTCCCGCCCTGAGTGATGAGCATCCCGATGAAGACAAAGGCAGTTATGCATTTATGGACAACATTGCCGCCCTCAAGTGGGTGCAAAAGAATATTGCCGCCTTTGGGGGCGATCCGGAAAATGTGACCATTTTCGGGTTTTCGGCCGGGGGCGTGGCCATCCATGCGCTCATGACCATTCCGGACGCGCAGGGGCTTTTTCACAAGGCAATCGGTCATTCCAGCGGCGGAAGGGACGGAGTCCTTACCGGCAGGCCCATACGAAAGGACAATGCCGACGCACTTTACCCCATTTCAGCCGAAACCATCGGCGTAAACTTTGCCCGTAAACACGGGATAGAAGGTAGCGATGCGGCTGCCCTGGAAAAACTTCGATCCCTGAGTGTTGAGGAGATTGTAGACGGCGGGCAGGAATATGATGGGCAGGGAGGGCCACGAATTTATTCAGGCCCCATTCTCGACGGGGAATTTGTTGTGGAGACTGCCGAGAGTGCCTATAAGGCAGGAAGACAGGCGAAGGTACCGCTGATGATCGGAAATAACAGCGCGGAGATTGGGGGCGGATTTGTTAACCCCAGCAGTTCTAAGGCAGAGTTATTCGCTTTGTTCGGGGATCTTGAAGATGAAGCGCGAGCTGCTTATGACCCTGGGAACAGTAAAGAATTTGCCGAGGTACAAATCCGGTTCAATACGGATTGGGTGTGGGGGGAGCCCGCACGGTTTGCAGCAACTTCGGTTGCTGCCGTTGATCAGCCGGCGTACGTTTTTCTCTTTTCGTATGTACCGGAGGCTATGAAGGAGCGAATGACCTTTGGGCCTGGTCACGGAACAGATGTCGCATTTGTTTTTAACAAACTCGGAGTAGGGGGCTTCGGACCGCCCCCGCCCCCTCCAACGCCAGAAGACAAAGAAGTTGCGAGAATAATGAATGCCTATTGGGTAAACTTCGCCAGGACAGGTAACCCCAATGCCAACGGGCTGCCACAATGGCCTGAATATACACCTGCAGGCAACAGGATTCTCGAAATCCAACCCGACGGCAACCCGGTTGGCAAACCGGATCCGAGAAAAGAACGTCTGGATGTGATTGAGAAAGCTATGGAGCTACTCCGTGCAACAGTACAAGCCAGAGGGATTTGAGAAGGTGATAAAGCGGGCGAAAATTCGCAAAACCCGAAACTGAAAAAGCAAATTAATAATTGCCATGATTTTAACCGGCTTCTTCCGTGCTTTCATAATTGCCATATGTATCTCCATACCCGGGATTTTTTGCCGGAATAATGGTGCGGATAAACCGGAAAAAACGACTCAGGTGCGTCAATGGGATATACAAAGCAGGCATTTAAATAAGAACAACCAGGTGGGAGATATTGTGGCCCACACGGCCTTTGGGAAATTCGGACGCTTGCTTTTGCCGCATGACGACAATACTCGCTATTACCATGTTCCCCTGCACAATGTAGCGTCATTGATGCCTTACCACAGCCGGGTGAAACCCGACGATATTCTTGCGGCCTTGAATGACATGATCGATGAGGTAGGCGAGGGGAACAAAATATTTTACGATTATTATTCCGAGGACCAAAAAAGGCAAAACCCGGATAAAAAGAATACCGGCCTCTTCTATTTCCGGGGAAAACCCGGTGCCCCGATGGCCATCATCTGCCCGGGCGGGGGATTTTCCTATGTGGGATCCCTGCACGAAGGCTTTCCGCTGGCGCGTGAATTGAGTAAAAAGGGATACAATGCCTTTGTCATACGCTATCGAATTGGCAGCGGGCGATGGGCAACCGAAGACTTAGCCGCAGCCATCAGCTACCTATTTCGACAAGCCCGGGATTTACAAGTGGACACCGGGGGGTATTCGCTTTGGGGCGGCTCGGCCGGTGCCCGGATGGTGGGGGATATTGCCCGGGATGGCGTGTCTGCCTATGGGGGAGATAATTTGCCCAAACCGGCCACAGCAGTTATTGCCTATACGGGGCAGGCTACCTATTCGAACGATTTTTCTCCGGCCTTTATCACGGTGGCGGCGAATGACCCAATTGTCGACATCCGCACCGTGGAAAGGCGGGTTGCCAACCTGAAAGGCGCCGGGGTGGATGTGGATTATAAAAGATATGAACACGCGGGTCACGGTTTTGGCCTGGGAACGGGGACGGATGCTGAAGGATGGCTGGACCTGGCCACGCGTTTTTGGGAACGGCAACTCGAACGTTGACTGAAATATGGAATAAAAATTAGAGCAACATGAATTCTAAACATAAGAAAATGAAAACGAGATTTATCAGTCTATTTGTATTTGTAATAGGAGTTACAACATTCGCGCAGGATGCGGCTGTTAGGCAGGAGATCGAGAAACTTTCACAGGCCAAATGGCAGTGGATGGCAGACAAGAACACAGAGGAACTCGACAAGGTTTTTCACGAGAAGTCCAAGTTCGTCCACATGAGCGGTTCCTGGAAAAAGGATCGGGAGCTCGAAATCATCAAAACCGGGAGCATCTGGTACAAACAGGCCGATGTACATGACGTGGCGGTGGAAGTCTTCGGGGATACCGCCGTCCTGTGGAACCGGATCACCCTGATGGCCCACGTTCGGGGAAATGACGTATCCAACGAATTTACGGTCACCGAGGTCTACAAGAGGGAAGGGGATAATTGGCAATTATTGGCCCTCACCTTCAGCAGTGTCCGCGACACCCACGAGATCTCCCATTAATTGACGAAGCAGTTGACTGGAAAAGGTAAAGCGAACTCGGACCTGGTCCGGGTCTTTAAACAGCACCTGGAACAGCAATTTCCCGTGGATGGAGACCAGGCGCCCGTGCAACTCCGCAAGCCTTCCGATTTTGCCCGGGTGCTTCAAGTTCATGTGAACCACCTGAACCGGGCACTGACAGCAGTTACAGGCAAAACCACCACGGAGGTGCTCAATGAACGGTTTGTCCTGGAGGCCAAACGACTGCTGTGGGAAACCGATTGGAAAATCGCGAATATTTCCTGGTCGCTCGGCTTCCGGGAAGCCAACAATTTCAGCGCATTTTTTAAGAGGCACACAGGTGTTCCCCCAACTGTTTTCAGGGACCGTCAAAAGAAAGCGAAATGAAATATTACCTCCTTTTGATTTTCCTGATCCTGGCAAGCCCTGAAACCTCCTGCCAGGAGGTCACAGCAGATTCCGGAAAGACACTGATCGTTTATCTGACGCGTACGCGGAATACCGAAACCGTTGCACAAATCATCCGGGACCTGGTTGGGGCCGATATGGTCCGCCTTGAATTGGAAACCCCGTATCCTGAGGAATACCAAGATATCGTTCGTCAGGTGGCACGGGAAAATGAATCCGGCTACCTGCCGCCATTGAAGACCCGGGTGGAAGTCGGTGTGTATGACAGGGTTTTTGTTGGATTTCCGACCTGGGGAATGCAATTACCGCCACCGGTTAAAAGTTTCCTCCAAACCCATGACCTCGAAGGTAAGGAAGTCATTCCGTTCAACACGAATGGCGGATATGGTGTGGGCAGTTCATTCCGCCAATTGGCCCTGCTTTGCGAAGAATGCAATATCCTTGAGGGATATTCCACACGGGGAGGGAGTGAGCGGGACGGGATCTATCTGGCGATCCGCGGCCAGCGACACGCCCAGGTCTCCGGGTCTGTAAAGGACTGGCTCGAAGAAATCGGGGTTTTAACCCGGGAGTGAGCTTTTTACAAAAGTTTAACAAGCAGCCGGGGGCAATGTTTGAATTTTATAGCCCGAGGCAGCCCGGAATATTTAATTTTAAAGGATTAAAAACCACATATGGCAAATTTCAACCTGAAAATCAACGGCTCCACCATGGAGGTGGATGTAGATCCGGCAACCCCGCTTTTATGGGTACTTCGCGACCACCTGAACCTGGTAGGGACAAAATACGGTTGCGGGATCGCCCAGTGTGGCGCCTGTACCATCCACCTCGGGGATACAGCAACGCGTTCCTGTATGCTGCCGGTTTCGGCTGTAGGCAACCAGGAAGTGACGACGATTGAAGGCCTCTCCGAAAACGGCGATCACCAGGTACAAAGGGCTTGGCTGGATGTAGATGTTCCCCAGTGCGGATACTGCCAGGCAGGCCAGATCATGACGGCCAGCGCCCTGTTGAAACAAAACCCGAACCCCTCGGACTCGGATATCGAGTCTGCCATGAACGGCAATATCTGCCGGTGCGGCACGTATGTGCGGATCAAGAAAGCCGTAAAGCAGGCAGCCGAGGGGGGAAGCTAGGCAAACCACGGGATAACCCGGTTTAATAAAAATAAAATATCAAATATGACGCTTGTAAAAACGCATATGGGGCGACGTGCCTTTATCAAGAACACCAGCCTGGCCGGAGGGGGTTTGGTGCTTGGTTTTAGCATCTTCAATGCCTGTAAACCCAAAGATTCCAATGAAGTGGCTGTACGGGAGATGCCGGATGAATGGTTCGAGATCAATTCCTACCTGAAGATCGGAGATAACGGCCTGGTCACCATCATGGCCCCCAATCCCGAATTCGGACAGGGGGTCATCACCTCCATGCCGATGATTGTAGCCGATGAGCTGGATGTCGATTGGGAGGATGTGTTGGTGGAACAGGCGAACTTTGACCAGGAGGCCTACGGCTGGCAATTCACCGGCGGGAGCCAGGGCATCCGCCGGAGGTGGGAGGGCCTTCGTATAGCGGGCGCATCTGCCAAACAAATGCTAAAGCAGGCCGCTGCTCAAACCTGGGCGGTACCAATCGGGGAAATCTCAGTCTCTAATGGTGTTGTCTCGCACGAAGCCTCCGGGAATACGGCCGGGTTCGGAGACCTGGCTTCACTGGCAGCGACCCTGGATGTACCTGAGGAGGTTACCCTGAAAAACGTGGAAGACTTTACCATTATCGGAACCTCTAAAAAGGACGTGGAAACCCGGAAAATCATTACCGGGAAGCCGTTGTTTGGCCTGGATTACCAGTATGAAGGGGCGCTTACGGCCATGGTGATCCATCCGCCGGCCTTCGGATTGCGATTGAAATCCTATGATGCAACTGCGGCCCGGTCCATGCCGGGTATTGTAGATGTTATCCAGATCAAAACGCTGGAGGACAGCTTTACACGGGGGTATTTTGATACGAATGCATTTACCGACCTGGTAGCCGTTGTGGGTAAATCCACCTGGGAGGTGATGAATGCGAAGAAAAGTGTACAGGCGGAGTGGGAACCTATATCCGACTCCCGGTTCAAAATGGACCGGTTTGGCAATGAGATGGAAATTGAAGTCCCGGGTGGGCTGGAAAGCACTGATGACCATTATGCAAAGATGGAGGAGATGGCTGCCGGGTCGGGCATAACGGCGCGTAAAGACGGCAATCCGGAACGCGCCTTTGCCGGGGCCGCCCAGGTAATCGAGCGATCGTATTCTTGCCCGTTCCTCGCGCACAACTGCATGGAGCCCATGAATTTTTTCGCCCATGTAACAGAAGAAGGGGCCAAGCTCGCCGGGCCATTACAGGCGCCGGTCCTTACCGAACCCACAGTAGCCGCCCGATTGAACCTGCCTCCCGAGAAGGTGGAGATTGAATTGACGCGGATGGGAGGCGGTTTCGGGCGTCGCGCCTACGGCCATTACGCAGTAGAAGCCGCGCTGATATCCCGGGAAGTGGGCCAACCGGTAAAACTGGTCTATACCCGGGAAGACGACATGACCTGCGGGATCTACAGGCCTACCTATCACGCCACCTACCGCGCGGCACTGGATGCGGATAACAACCTGGTCGCCTTCCATGTAAAGGCGGGCGGAATCCCGGAAACCCCTTTGTTTGCCAACCGCTTCCCGGCGGGTGCGGTGGAAAATTACCTGGCCGAGCAATGGGAGGTCAATTCAAATATCACCATTGGTGCCTTCCGGGCACCCCGCTCCAATTTTATGGCCGGGGTGGAGCAGGCTTTTTTGGACGAAGTAGCCGAGCTGGCGGGGAAAGACCCTATTGACTTCCGGCTGGAATTGATTGAACGGGCAAAAAATAACCCGGTTGGCGAAAACAATGACTACGACCCGGATCGACTTGCCGGGGTTCTTAAACTCGTACGCGAAAAATCGAATTGGGATCAATCCCCCCGGGGCGTCCACAGGGGCGTGGCAGCGTACTTTTGCCACAACAGTTATGCAGCACATGTCATCGACGTGGTCATGGAAGGGAACATCCCGAAGGTTGAACGCGTGGTTTGCGCCCTGGATTGTGGGATTGTCATCAATCCGGATGCCGCGACCAACATGGCCGAAGGGGCTATCGTGGACGGGGTAGGAAATGCCATGTACGGCGAATTAACCTTTACGGACGGTCGCACAAACCAAACGAATTTTGACAAGTATAAAATCATCCGTCATGCCGAGGCGCCAAAGAACATCGAGGTATACTTTGTCGAGAACGACATCGACCCGACCGGGTTGGGCGAACCGCCCTTCCCGCCGGTAACGGGCGCCCTGGCGAATGCCATCTACAAAGCAAGCGGGCGGCGGTTGTACCGCCAGCCGTTTGCAACGGACCGGCCGGCTATAGTCGGATAGCCGGATATTCAAGACCCGCGCGGTTTGCGTCAAAGCTTGTTGCTTTGACCATTACAGGTATCCCAAGCCCTTGAAATTTCGTATCTTATTAGGAAATCTCAATTTAAGAAAACACTCCATGACCCCAGTTAAAACAACTTTTGGAAGGCGCGCATTTATCAAACGATCCGCCCTCGGCAGCGGAGGCCTTATTCTGAAGATCGGAAGAGCACACGTCTG
>CAXQQM010000293.1:0-9803 GCA_964226055.1 Robiginitalea sp.
GGATCTCGTACCGGGAGGCCATCGAGCTCGCATTCTACGGGGCATCGGTCATCCACCCCAAGACATTGCAACCCCTGCAGCGGAAGGAAATCCCCCTGCACGTCAAGTCCTTTCTCAAGCCGGCCGACCCGGGGACCACGGTGGGGTCCGGCAAGGGGATTGAACCCGAGGTTCCCTGCTTTATAGTCAAGAAGGACCAGGTACTCATGCGGTTGTCTTCCCTGGATTTTTCCTTCATCGTGGAGGACAGTATCGGCGACCTGTTTAAATTGCTCCACGACCACCGCATGAAGGTCGATATGATCCAGAATTCGGCCATCAGTTTCTCTGTGTGCATCGACAACAAGTTTGGCCGGTTGCCCGAATTGCTCCAACAACTCCGGGGACGTTTCAAGGTGGTCCACCACGAAAACGTATCCCTTTATACAATCCGCCATTTCAATGCGGAGGCCATCCGCTCATTGCAGAATGGCCGGGAGGTACTCCTGGAACAGCGGAGCAAGGAAACGGTGCAGTTGGTGGTCAAGTGATCGCGGGGGCGAAAATTCCTGCAAATGCATTTCGAAATTCCCGGAATGTAAGGGTCCTCCCCGGTCAATTTTCTATCTTTACCCGTATAGCAACCGCAACCTATGAGTTTAGTGACTGCCAAGGAGGTCTCCCGGGCCATCAACCTGGACCGGTATGGATTCCTCGGAACCCTGATGGGCTGGGTCCTGATGCAAATAACGCGGATCAGCAGCATCAACCGCTTCTACAAGCGGCACCGGCACCTGGAGGGAACCGAGTTCCTGGACCGCATCCTCGAGCACTACGAAATTGAATTTGAGATCCCCGACGAGGATTTTAAACGATTGCCGAAGGAAGGGGCTTTTATCACCATCAGCAACCACCCCCTGGGCGGGATCGACGGGGTGCTGCTTCTGAAACTCCTCCTGCAGCACCGTCAGGACTATAAGATTATCGCCAATTTCCTGTTGCAGCGGATTGAGCCGCTGGCACCGTTTATCATGCCGGTCAACCCTTTTGAAAACCACCGGGACGCCAAGAGTTCGGTGGCGGGTTTCAAGCGCTCCATGGAACATCTGGGGGGTGGCCACCCGTTGGGTATTTTCCCGGCGGGGGAGGTCTCCACCTACAAGGACGGCCAGCACTTCGTGGACAAGCCCTGGGAGGAAGCGGCGCTGAAATTGATCCGCCGCGCCGAGGTCCCGGTAGTCCCCATTTATTTCCACGCCCGGAACAGCCGGCTTTTCTACTACCTGTCCCGGATCAACGATATTTTCCGAACGGCCAAACTCCCTTCGGAGCTAACAACTCAGCGGAACCGGAGCATCAAAGTGCGGATCGGCCACCCCATTTCCGTTACCGTACAAAAAGAACACGAAACCCTCGAGGAATTCTCGGACCTGCTCAGGAGGAAGACCTACCTCCTAGCAAATGCCTATGAGCGGGAGCGGCTCATAGACCAGATCCCCGGCAGCCTGAAGATCCCCAAGCCGCCCCGTCGCATTGCCGATGCCGTACGGAGCGAAGTGATCCAGGGGGAGATTGAGAAGCTGCGGGAAAAGAACTGCCGCCTGCTGCAAAACCGGAATTACGAGGTCTTCCTCGCCCAGAAGAAGGACATGCCCTTTATCCTGCAGGAGATTGGCCGGCAACGGGAAGTGACCTTCCGGGCCATTGGGGAAGGGACCAACAAGTCCATCGACCTGGACCGCTTTGACGACTACTACCACCACCTTTTCCTCTGGGACGACCAGGAGAAGAAAATCGTCGGGGCCTACCGGAGGGGGATGGGGTCGGAAATATTCGGGAAATACGGCATCGACGGGTTTTACCTGCAGGACCTCTTCCGGTTTGAACCCGAACTATTCGGCATGATGAGCCGTTCCATCGAAATGGGCCGCGCCTATATCGTCAAGGAATACCAGCAGAAGCCCATGCCGTTGTTCCTGTTGTGGAAGGGCATAGTGCACACCACGCTCCGGCACCCGGAACACCAGTACCTGATTGGCGGGGTGAGCATCAGCAACCAGTTCTCGAACTTCTCGAAATCCCTGATGATCGAATTTATGAAGTCCCATTACTGGGACCCCTATGTGGCGCAATATATCCGCCCGAAAAAGGAATTTAAGGTAAAGCTCAACGATGCGGACAAGGAATTCGTCTTTGACGAAACCGAGTCCGACCTGAACAAGTTTGACAAGCTCATCGAGGAGGTGGAACCCGGCAGCCTGAGACTGCCCGTGCTGATCAAAAAATACATCAAGCAGAACGCACGGGTGGTGGCCTTCAATGTAGACCCGCTATTCAACAATTCGGTGGACGGTTTGATGTATATCCGGATCGCCGACCTTCCCGAGGACACCGTCAAACCGGTCATGGAGGAATTCCAGGCCGAACTTGAGCGCCGTCTGGCCGAAGGAACTGGAGGGGGGCAGGCTAGCGAAGCTCCCGCTCAATAAATTCCCGGCAATACGCCTTGATTTGATCCCGTGCAGCGATAAATGCCTCCCGTTTCTCCTTATCCGACCCGGTAACTTTGGAGGGATCCGAAAAGTTCTGGTGCAGTCGCGTGGCACCGGGTGCCGGGATAAACGGGCAGTTCTCCCGGGCATGGTCGCAAACGGTGATGATATAGTCCCAGGCGATGCCTTCGTATTCATCGACGTGGTTGGAGGTGTGCCCCGAGATGTCGATCCCGTCTTCGGACATGTACCTGACCGCGTCCGGGTTCAGCCCGTGGGTTTCCACCCCGGCGCTGTAAATACGGGCAGCGGGTTCAGACTGTAACGCTTCCAGGTATCCGTGGGCCATCTGGCTCCTGCAGGAATTTCCGGTACAAAGTACAAGGATGTTTTTCATAGGTATCGAATGCTTGTTTTGGTGATTTTTAATGTTAATCGGTTCCGACGGTTTTGCTTCTGCGTTCAAACAGGATATTGTCCTGCCACAGACCGTCCCTCTTGGCAATTTTTTCCCTGTAACCCAGCCGCCGGAAGCCAACCGCTTCGTGAATGCGGATACTCCCGGCGTTTTGGGGGAAAATCCCGGATTGCAAAGTCCAGATTCCCTGTTGTTCACTCTCGGCGATCAGCTTTTTGAGCAGCGCTTTCCCCGTTCCTTTTCCCCTCTGGGCGGAACCCACGTAGACGCTTACCTCTGCCACACCCCCGTAGACACAGCGGCCCGAGACCGGCGAAAGCGCGGCCCATCCCGCGATCTGCCCGGAGGTTTCGGCCACCAGGCGGCCATAGGGGAGGTGCGCCCGGTCCCAGTCTTCGTATGCCGGGACGCAAGTTTCAAAAGTGGCAAACCCCGTAGCAATCCCTTCTTCATAGATGCGGGCTACCTCTTGCCAGTCTTCCGGTTTCATGGATCGGATTTGCATGGTGCGGTAACGTTACTCAACAACAACCGGATCCGGGGTCGCAGCCATTCTGGGCCGAGGCAACTTCGGCGGGTTCCGGGGTGCCGCAGACATCGCTCGCCTTGCATTGGGTGGCCTCCGGAGAGAGTCGGACGACCAGGTGGTCTCCCTCCAGTACTTCGCCTGCAACGTGCAACTGGGCTGTATGGAAATCCCGGTTGCCGTATTCAAATTTTACCGGGCTGTCTTGCATCAGCGGTTGTTTGCGGTTGACACGGGAGAGGATAGCCAGGGCTTTCCGTGCGGTAATCGAACGCCCGGTATGCTCCGGGACCGGGCTTTCCCAAAGCTGGATGACGGTTTCCGTCCACGCGTCCGAGCGTCCCCCGCAATCCGTGGCGTCGATGCGGATATTCTTGACTTCGGTAATATGGTAATCGGGCCGCAGCCGCTTCCCGGGGGCGTATTCAAAATTCAGCGCCCTATCCGGGTGCTTTTCCAGGAGGTTCAGGAATTCAGAAGTTTTCATAGGTTCGGGTTTGGATTCAATTGTTGCTTGTGTTTTTGTGTGGCTCGATCCACGGGAATCTGCAGGGAGTTGCCGGGATCTGCCGGGTACCTGGTTTGCAGGGCGGGTCAACAGCACTGGCTGCTGATTCGGGTGAAAAATGATTCGAATATCCCCTGTATTTCATTCCACCGGTCGGTATCGATGCAATAACAGAGGTTCCTTCCCTGAAAATTCCCCCGGAGCAAGCCGATTTTTTTTATTTCCGACAGGTGTTGGGAGATGGTGGCCTGGGCCAGGCCGGTTTCTTCGACCAGGTCGCTGCAAATACAGGAATCCTGCCGGCTGATGTGCTGCAGGATGGCCACCCTCGCAGGATGCGCCAGTACGCGGGCAATTTGTGCTATTTCGTTTTGCCGCTGGTCGAAGAGTTGTGTTTTGGAAACACCCATATTCTGTATATTATATATCGCAATATTACGATAATAAAGTCAAAAACAAAAGCCGGAGGGTATTTTTCCGGCCTTGTAGTTTTATCCAGGAAGCATTTTGCCCCGGAATCGGGTGAATCCTCCTTAGAACCAGGGTTTTTTTCCCACCTGGTAGGTGTTGTAGAATTCCTCGTCGCTTTTGGTCAGGTAGATGACGCCTTCGATCAATCCGATCAGGCCGGTGGCCCAAACCACGAAGATGCCCACGCCGATACAGGTCAGCACCATGCCAATGACGGTGACCACCAGGAGGATAATCCCTTCTTTCTGGTACCCGAGGATAAATTTATGCACGCCCAGGGACCCCAATACAATGGCGAGTATCCCGGCCAGGATTTTCTTATTCTCCCCCCCGGCGCTGTTCAGGCCTTCCTTGAATTCGTCGGCGGTTTTCTTGGCTTCACTTTTAAATTCCCCGGCTGCTTTTTTTGCATCATCGCCGGCCTCCCGGGCCTTATCCCCGAAATCTTTATTCTCGTCTGACATGTTTATTGGTGTTGGTTTAATGCTTCACCAATGTAGCAAATTATTCCTTATTCCAGAAATGCGGAATCCACAGGTTCCCAGAGCTCGATCTTATTGCCCTCCGGATCCATGATCCAGCCGAATTTTCCGTAGTCGTATTCCTCCACTTCCCCCACCACCTGGACACCTTCTTCCTTTAGGGCGGCCAGGAGTTCGTGGAGGTTTTCCACGCGAAAATTCATCATAAAAGGCTTATCGCTCGGTTCAAAATACTTCGTGTCCATTTTAAAGGGGCTCCACTGGGTACTGCAATCCTTGCCGTCCTTGTCTTTCCACCAGAACGTCCACCCATAGTTGTCCGTGGGGATCCCCAGGTGTTTTTTGTACCACTCTTTGATGTGATCCGGGTCTTTGGTTTTAAAGAAAAAACCGCCCAGGCCGGTTACTCGCTTCTCCATAATTGCTCTTATTTATTTTTTATTGCTTTTTCATACATGCGGATCCAATCGTCCACCTCCATTTTTCTACATAGGTCCCCGATAAGTCCGTAGGGGATTTTTTCCGGTTTCCGGAAGCGGATACAACTCTTGCCCATATCCGGCTTCCCAATATCCAGGGACTTATACTGGTCCAGGAACCACCGGTTGAGTCCGGGATCTGCGTAGATCCCGCTGTGGTATACGGCGATGTAATTCTTCTGGCTGGCCAGGTTCATAAAGGGCAACGGGAGTTCCGGGTTGCAGTGGTAGCCGTCCGGGTACCGGGCATGCGGCACCACATAACCGATCATCCCATAGCTTATGGTTTCCTCAAATCCTTCCGGCAGGTGGGTCCGGATGGTTTCGCGAAGTCTGGAAACGGGTTCACGGCGCTCCTCCGGCAGTTGGGAAATGTAGTCGTCTGCACTGGTTGCCTCGTATTGCATGGCGGGAATATTTTTGGTTGGCGTCGCGTCTCAGGATATTACCGTAGATGGCTTTCGTTTCAGGATCAGTGCGGATAAAATACTCATGATCAACCCGATCAGGAAGACCGTGATAAACATCAGGAAGAAATTCATCAGGGGGTTGGTAAACAGCTCTTTTTCCGCCTCCATGGCCCGGGCGCGCTCCTGGTATTCCGATTCGGGCAGGGAGGCTTCCAGGTCGGCCAGTACGGAGGCGTAATAGGTCTCCATAAAATCCGGGTTCATAAACTTTACATAGATCACGTCCAGGATGCCGAACATCAGGGCGGTGATCAGGCTGATGCCCAGGCCGATCTTCAGCCCGGTGCCGAAACTCAGGGATCCGCTGTTCTCGCGGTCCCTGAAATGCCGGATTCCGAAATAAACAAAACTGAGGGCCACTACCATGGAGGCATACCCGATCACCTCCTGGGTGCCAAAATCCAGGCCGTCGGCCAGGAAAAGGCTCAGCAAGAAGAGTACGCAAATGACCGTGCCCCCGTAAAGGCCGTACCGGATGATTGTCTTTTTCATTGGTTTTGGTTTTAGGTTGGCTTAAAAATACCCGGACCAGGGGGAGTGGGCCTCATACTAAAGTACCAATTTTATTCTATGGGCCTTCCAAACAGGTAATTCAGGTGCTTCCTTCGGGCAGTAGGTTAAGGGCCCGGGCCTTCCCGATTACCTGGGTGCGTCGCCGGACATCGAGTTTAACCAGCAGGTTGGAGACGTGTGTTTTCACGGTGCTTTCGGAGATGTGGAGTTCATTGGCGATTTCCCGGTTGGACAAGCCATTGCAGAGGATGAGGAGCACTTCGTACTCCCGGGGGGTGAGCCCGAGTTGCCGGATTTTCCTTTGATCTGCTTCCCGGGGCGTGGATTTCGGCCGGGCATACCGTTGCAACCCCATCCCGATCAGCAGGAACAGCACGGCCAGGCTGCCGAATATCCATTCGGGATCGGCCGTCCCGCTATAGTATCCAAGCCGGCTTATGCGCAGCAGGATCCATACCGCGAGGGCCAAAGCAGAAAAAATCCAGATGGTCCGCCACATGTGGGAAAGATATAAAATGCAGGGGAAAGGCGAGGTGGACCGGGAATCAACCCCCCTGGTAATGCTCCTTGATTTTACGGACAATGGTGGCAGCCAGCTTCTCCTTGCTCTCCACGGTCCACCCTGCCACGTGCGGGCTCAGCAAGACCCGCGGCGATCGGATCAGTTCCCGCAGGTCTGCGGGCATGCCATCCGTATCGAAAAGGGATTCAAAGGAAGATTTCTCGTATTCAAGGACGTCGAGGCCGGCGCCGAGGACCTTGCCGTCCCGCAGGGCATCCACCAGGTCGCCGGTCCGGACGCATTTGCCCCGGGCCGTGTTGAGCAACCAGATGGGTTTTGCGAAGCCGCCGAGAAATTCGGCATCGACCATCCCGATGGTTTCGGGGGTTTCCGGCACGTGCAGGCTAACCACGTCGGCGTGCTGCATCAATTCCGTTATCCCTACCTGGCGGGCATCCTCGTTGCCCACGCCCTCCACGATATCATAACAAATGGTCTGTACCTCAAAACCCCGGAGTTTACGTGCAAACGCCTGGCCCGTGTTGCCGTAGCCGATGATCCCCACAGTCCTGCCGTCGAGTTCCACACCCCGGTTCGCCTCCCGGCGCCACCTGCCTTCCCGGACTTCGGCATCCGCCGTATGCAGTTTGTTCATCAGGGAAAGCAACATGCCCAGGGCGTGTTCGCCCACCGCGTTGCGGTTCCCCTCCGGGGCGGCAGCCAGGAAAATCCCGCGTTCCTTCGCTGCCCGGATATCGATGTTTTCCAGGCCGGCACCAACGCGCCCGATAAATTCGAGGTTTTTGGCCCGCTCCAGCATTTCCTGGTCAATGGGCAGCCTGCTGCGGATGACCATGCCGTGGTATGCCCCGATTTTTTCCAGGATTTCCTGCCGGGTTCCGGTGTGGTCCCTGTCGTTTTGAAATCCCAGGGCCGCCAGGCCTGTCTCGAGCAGTGGGTGGTTTTCGTCCAGGTGCAGTACTTTCTTCATGGCATTGCGGTTTCGTGGATCCGGAAGGGGACCAAGATACAGAAGATTCCGGGCATTTGCGAAATGGGAAGCACCGTCTAAATCCCCAACACAAACCGGGCGATCCAAAAATAGATCAGGATGCCGAAGATGTCGTTGCTCGTAGTGATGAAGGGCCCGGTTGCGATGGCCGGGTCGATGCCGCGTTTGTGTAAAAAGAGCGGGGTAAACGTACCGATGACGCCGGCTACGACAATCACCGCGATCAGGGAGATGGAAATGGCCAGGGCCGTGGGGAAGCTCCCTTTCCAGATCCAGGTAAACACCAGCAGGCCGACGGCCAGGATCACGCCGTTGAGCAGGGCCAGGAGCATTTCCTTGATCAGCCGGTTGCCGACACTGCCCTTCAGGTCGTCGTTGACGAGCCCCTGTACAATAATTGCGCTGGACTGCACACCTACATTCCCAGCCATGGCCGCAATCAGGGGGGTGAAGAAGAACAGGATGGCGTGCCGGGCAATCATCTCCTCAAAGCCGCCCATGATGGCTGCGGCGCCCAGGCCGCCGATCAGGCCGAGGAACAACCACGGCAACCGGGCCCGGGTCAGGTCCCAGATGCTGTCGTCCGCTTCCACATCCTGGGAGATACCGGCTGCCATCTGGTAATCCCGGTCGGCTTCTTCCCGGATGACGTCCACGATATCGTCGATGGTGATCCGCCCCACCAGGCGTCCGATTTCATCCACTACAGGGATGGCTTCCAGGTCGTATTTGGACATGATCCGCGCCACCTCCTCGGGTTTCTCGTTCACGTTCACCGAATCCACGTGGGAAATATATATATCGCGGATGGGGGAGCGGGTGGAAGCGGTCAGCAGGTCCTTCAGGGACAACCGGCCAATGAGGATGCCCTGGTCGTCGACGACATAGATGGAGTGGACGCGGGTGACGTTTTCAGCCTGTTGGCGCATTTCCTTGACGCAGGTCAGTACCGTCCAGTGGTCGTACACCTTGACGAGCTCCTTGGCCATCAGGCCACCGGCCGAATTCTCGTCGTATCGCAGCAGGTCCACGATGTCGCGGGCGTGTTCCCGGTCGGAGATCTGGGAGATGACCTCCTGGACGATTTCCTTGGGGAGTTCCGCCACGATGTCTGCCGCGTCGTCCGTATCGAGTTCCGCGAGCTCCCCGGCGATCTCCTGGGAGGAAAGGTTGCCGAGGATGGCTTCCCGCACATCCTCGTCCAGTTCCGTAAGGACATCCGAGGTTTTTTCGCTGTCCAGCAGCTTGATCAGGTAGGTGGCCTGATCCTCGTGGAGTTCGTCGATGATTTCAGCCACATCCGCATAGTGCACCTCTTCCATCAACGAACGCAGGGAATCGTTCTGACGGTTTTCTATCAATTGCTGGATTTCCGCCAGCAGCTCGTCGGTGAGTTTAAACGGTGTCATCCCAGATGCGCTTTGAGAGGGCGATAAATTCCCGTACTTCCAGTTGTTCGGGGCGCCGGTCAAAGATAGCATCTTCTTTGAGATAATCGGGGACGGGCAGGCTTTTAAGACTGTTGCGAAGCGTTTTCCTGCGCTGGTTGAAGGCGGTTTTCACCAGGCGGGTGAGGTGTTGATAATCCCAGTCGGCCCGGGCATTTGAGCGGTAGCGCAAATGCAGTACCCCGGATTCCACCTTGGGCGGCGGGTCAAAGACTTCCGGGGGCACGGTAAAGCGGTATTCCGCCAGGTAATAGGCCTGTACCAGGACCGACAGGATGCCGTAGGTCTTGCTGCCAGGGCCTGCGCAGATCCGTTCGGCCACCTCCCGTTGGAACATCCCGCTGAATTCCGGGATCCGCTCCCGGTTTTCAAGGACGCGGAAGACGATCTGGGTGGAAATATTGTACGGGAAGTTGCCGGTAACGGCAAAGGGTTTCCCGCCGAAGAGGCCGGACAGGTCGAGCTTCAAAAAATCCCCGTGTAAAACTTCGAACGAACGGTGG